>JAURYI010000086.1 GCA_030654015.1 Methylococcales bacterium
CGGTTAACTTGTGTAGATACCTATGCCTTGAAGCACTGGCAGTCATATACCTGATAATTATATGTTCACTTACTTATCAGTTATTAAGGCAACTAAAACGGGTGCCAAAAAATTCAAGAACTGACAAACTCGCGCAATTAAAAGCGAGCCACAACATGACATATTTTTTTGGTTGATTTGCAAGCTGTGAGCAAGGATTTTTATGACTCGTCGATTTGAGAAAAAACGACACCCTTTTATTTCATTGCCACGACACAAACGCAATGATGCGTTTATCAAGTTGAAAGGCGAAATTAAACGTGAGGTTGCGCACTATGGCGGGCTGTTCACCAGTCCATTGATTCTCGATGAATCACATGAAAGCCAGTGGTTTGACTTCTATTTTTTAGGATTGGACAAATTCACACTTTGGAACGCAACTATCATAACAAGCATGGTTGCTTTGCAAGATGCCGCGCATGACCTTGCTTATAAGCAAACAGTTGAAATGATGACCGCTGAAGAATTGGCGGCTGAATGCAAAATGGAATTTGTCCCCGCAGATCCTTCTAGCACAGGAAAAGTATTGACCTACAGAATGGTTGAACAAGAAAAGAAACGCTATGATCAATTTGGTGGCTTAACGTTTTCAGAACAATTAGGGCAGCTGGAAGCAAAAATTATTAATGAAGAACCGCCCGCTATTTACGAATATTTTCAAACGGATTTGAGTTACCGCTATGGAATTGGATTGCATATTGTGATTGATGCAGAAGTCATTAATCGCACGGTAATTGAGCAAACGATTATTAAATTCCGTGAACTCGGTGAGCAAAACTGGCAGGCTGAATATTCGGTCTCTAAAGAACGAATAACAATTAAATAGGGGGATACATGGGAATGTTCGATAGTTTCTACACTAACGAAGGCAAAGAAATTCAAACCAAAAAACTCAACTGCGTTTTAGATAACTATTACATCGGCGACACCGTACCTAACTATGAGTTGAATTTTGATGGCGCAACGGGAAATTACTATCTGATTGAGGAATATGAAAACACCAGCTTGATTATCATCAATAACATTTTTGTCGATTACTTGATTGATACTGACCATGAAAAGTTAAGGACGAACACCAATGATGTTTTTAAAACGTATTTAGCAAATCCCGCACTGCTGTCTTTGAAATTAAGCCACATCATCAAAGAAAAACTGAATCCACAACGCACGGTTTTAGCTAAAAAATTGAATACGATTGAACGCATATTGCGTGAATATAAAACCTACCAAAACGATCCCAGTTGTCTTGAAGGGAACTTTGCGAGGTTATGCTACAGGTATGTGGAAAAATTTAAGCAAGGTGAATCATTAGATTCATTGCTTACCGAAGCGATAAACAGCGAATACGCAACTGCATCAAGTTTGTTTGATTAGTGTGACGACGGTGACATTGGAACACAAACAAAAACGACAACGCGGTGTGTTGTTGTAAATGTTAAATTATACAGACAATGATTTGTGTGTTGGATCAGGTAAATAACAGGCAAGCAAGGCTTGCACTCCCCCAATAAAATAAAACTACTTACGACTGGAACACCATTATGTATCCAAATATACAGCTCAATGCTGATGGCAAACTGAAACACTTTTTAAGTATTGAAGGGCTTAATCAAGCTCTGTTGACCGAAATTCTCGATACTGCCGCATCCTTCGTCAACCCCTCCGATGGGCAGATTAAAAAAGTGCCGTTATTACGCGGTAAAACCATCGTCAATTTATTTTTTGAAAACAGCACGCGCACCCGCACTACCTTTGAACTGGCGGCAAAACGCTTGTCGGCGGATGTGTTGAACATGAACATCACCACATCATCGACTGCCAAAGGGGAAAGTCTGCTCGATACCATACGCAATCTGGAGGCTATGTTTGTCGATATGTTCGTTGTGCGTCACGCTATCAGCGGCGCGGCACATTTTATCGCCCAGCAAACCGCACCGCATATCAGCGTTATCAACGCAGGTGATGGACAACACGCCCACCCCACGCAAGCCATGCTCGATATGTTCACTATCCGTCAGCATAAAGGTGATTTTTCCAAATTGCGCGTTGCCGTTATCGGTGACATTCTGCATTCGCGAGTGGCGCGTTCGGAAATTCAGGCATTAAATACTTTGGGCGTGGCAGAAGTGCGGGTGATTGCGCCGAAAACTTTATTGCCCGCAAAAGTGGAAACCTTGGGTGTAACCGTGTGCCACGATTTAAAACAAGGGTTGGCAGATATAGATGTGGTCATGATGCTGCGGCTGCAAAAAGAACGCATGACTTCCGCGTTACTCCCCGGTGAAAGCGAGTATTTCAAATGCTTCGGGCTGACCGAAGAAAAATTGCATTATGCCAAACCCGATGCGATTGTCATGCACCCCGGCCCGATTAATCGGGGTGTGGAAATTGATTCCAAAGTAGCCGATGGTAAACAATCGGTTATTTTACAACAAGTCAGTAATGGTATCGCCGTGCGTATGGCGATTATGGCAATGGCAATGCAGCACAATGGAGCAAGCGTATGACGGCTATACATATTCAACACGGCAGAGTAATTGACCCTGCGAATAACATAGATCGCGTGGGTGATGTGTATATTGTCGATGGCAAAATCGCCGCGCTGTTTGCCGCGCCTGAAGGTTTTCACGCGGATACCGTGATTGATGCGACGGGTAACATTGTCTGTGCGGGATTTATTGATATAAGTACCCGTTTGCGTGATATGGGACACAGCCGCAAAGCCACGTTTAAAAGTGAAACCCGCGCCGCCGCCAGTGCAGGTGTGACCACGATGTGTCTGCAACCTGATACCCGTCCTGTGATGGATGCCGCCTCTATTGCAGAATATGTTAAAGATCTCGCCGAAAAAGCAGGTTATCCGCAAATTTACCCGATAGGCGCATTAACACAAAAACTGGAAGGCGCGGAACTCAGTTCCATGCTGGCATTGAAACAGGCGGGCTGTATTGCGGTCAGTAACGCCAACGCGCCCGTGAAAAATCTGCTGATATTAAGACGGGCAATGGAATACGCCGCCAGTCATGATTTACTGTACATTTGCCGCCCTAATGAATTCAGCTTGAGTAATAAAGGTTGCGCTCATGAAGGTGCGATTGCCACCCGCTACGGTTTGCCCAGCATTCCCGAAGCCGCTGAAACTATCGCCTTGGCGGAAAGTTTAGAGCTTGCTGAACTCACAGGTTGCCGAGTACATTTCGGGCAATTGAGCTGTAAATTATCCGTGATTAAAATCCATCAGGCAAAAAAATACGGCTTGAATGTCAGTGCCGATGTCGCTATTCATCAATTACACCTGACGGAATCCGACATGATTCCGTTTGACAGTGCTTATCATGTTTTGCCGCCGCTACGCACTGAAGCCGATAAAAAATACCTGCGTCAAGGTCTCGCCAGCGGCACCATCAACAGCCTGTGTTCAGACCATCAACCGCATGATTTGGATGCTAAATTAGGCGCGTTTCCCGAAACGGAATCAGGCGTTTCTTCATTGGAAACCCTGTTACCGCTGATGCTCAGACTGGTTGCACAAAACGACATTACCTTGGAGCAGGGCATTACCGCTTTAACACAACAACCCGCGCAAATTTTAGGCTTAGCCAGTGGCGCGTTGACCGTTGGTTTTTCTGCTGATGTGTGTGTGTTTGATCCAATATTGGAATGGCACATTAATTCTGACACTTGGCAAAGTCGCGGACTCAATACGCCGTTTTGGGGACAGAGCATGACAGGGCGTGTGACCCATACCTTGCAAGCGGGAAAAGTGATTTTTAGTTTGTAATTATTAGCTGGTGTAGAGGCGTTGCAATGCAACGTCTCTACAGGCGGATTTATTGAGCAAGGCTGTTCAAATAGTCTTCTTTAGCTATAAATGCCAGAAACGCGACAGAATGTGCGAATCTGAAAATAGGGAGGCGTTTTTTCATGTGTTACCTACTTAAGTAAAGGATAAAAATACGGTGAATAATAAAATGATAGGGTAATGTCATGATGACAGTCGTCAAAAATTTTCCGTTAATTGTTTGATAAGCCGTTCAATATTGCGTCTGGCAGAGGTTTCGTATTTCTGATAAAAATAATCGGTGTTAAAAATGCGCTCTTTTGCCAATACCGAGCGTAAGAAATTCAAGCGTCCCGTTTGGTATTGGGCGTCACTGGCAAACGCATATTCACGGCGAATATTGGCTTCATAATGATCAAACTCCTGTTCTGAATAGCCCAGAATTGCCATATCTATGTCACAGACGTAATCGGTATCTGTATTTTTATCGCCTGTGTAAGTGTGGGAGGTGTGCAGAATATGATGTTTAACTACATCACTTAACGGACAAATCTCATTTGCCAATTCCCAACTCGCGGTTTCATTGGCAAGTGGTTGATGGGCTTCGGGCTGATAAACCAGATCATGAAACAACAACGCCATCAGCACCGCGTGACTGTCAGTCAGTTTCGCTTCCACCTCACGAAATTCGCGCAAGCACGCTTCAATGTGTTTGAGTGTGTGATAAAAACGCCCTTGCTCATTATATTTTTCTACCAATGTCACACTGGCAGCTTCACCTGCATAATGCCGCGCCACTTGAACAGGATCGCAACTGAAACGCGCAATTAACGCTTCTCGCATAGCGTCAGGCACATAGCGTTTCACAATTGTTTCCCAGTCTTTGACCTGCAACATCCCTTTGACCATGCTGGAACTGACATCGGACAGATTTTTCGGCGGCATTAAAAATATGGTCTCAATCGAGTCATCTAAATCGGTATTGACGTTTTTCAGCATCCGCTCATAATCAAAATCAGCAACGGAACGAATACCGCGCAGAATGTAACTGGCATTTTTATCGTGTGCAAACTGCACCAACGCCAGATTACCGAAATCCTCAATAAGCAGATTATCCGCCAGTCCTGCACAGACCGATTCTAATAACTGCTTGCGGGTTTTAAAATCAAACAGCGTTTGTTTTCCGGGATTAGTACCGATACCGACTATCAGCTGATCAAACAGGCGAATACCCTGCTTAATCATCCACAAATGCCCCTCGGTGACTATATCAAATGAACCTGAATAAATCGCAATACGCATGGTTAATCACACTGTCTCGTTAAAATTAAAATGTGGCTAAAGGACGGAAGAACAGGGAAATAAAATCATATCACACCGTTTTTCTGTCATGCCACCCGCCAGTCAATAAACGACACAGTGTAGTTTATAAACTTAAGTATCTTTCAATAAAAATGGTATCGTTGTTGCGTTATGAATTCAGATTTTCCTTATTTTCAAAGGGTGATGAACATGAACACACGCATTGTTTTACTGGTCGCTATGTTGAGTGCGATAGCAATTTTTTTCTATGTTGACGGGCAACAGTTTTTGAGTGTTGCCACGCTCAAAGCACAGCAAACCCGACTTACCGAGTTTTACAACGCCCATCAGGTACAAGCTCTGGCGGGTTACGCGCTACTTTATATTATCGTCACCGCTTTATCACTGCCTGGGGCAACTATTTTAACCTTGGCGGGCGGCGCAATTTTCGGATTGTTCTGGGGAACGGTGATTGTATCTTTTGCCTCTACCATCGGCGCGAGTTTAGCGTTTTTAAGTGCGCGGTTTTTGCTGCGTGACTGGGTGCAAGCCAGATTTGCCGAACAGCTTACAACCATTAATGAAGGTATAGAGCGCGACGGTGAATATTATTTGTTTACGCTGCGGCTGGTGCCGCTATTTCCGTTTTTTATGATTAACCTGTTGATGGGTTTAACCACACTGAAAACTCGCACTTTTTACGGAGTCAGTCAAATAGGGATGTTGGCGGGAACGCTGGTGTATGTTAATGCGGGAACACAACTGGGTAAGCTGGAATCCTTATCGGGTATCTTGTCGCCGCTTCTGGTCGGGTCATTCGTGTTATTGGGGCTATTTCCACTGCTCGCTAAAAAAATTATCGAGAATTTTCCCCATGAATAAGCCGAAAAAGTTCGATAACAATCTGGTGGTGATTGGCGCGGGGGCAGGGGGCTTGGTCACGGCTTATATTGCCGCCGCCGTGAAAGCCAAAGTCACGCTGATTGAAAAACACGCTATGGGCGGCGATTGTTTGCATACTGGCTGTGTGCCGTCTAAAGCCCTGTTACGCTCGGCAAAATTTCTGGCGCAACACCGCCGCGCCGCAGATTTCGGTATCAAAGCCGCTTCTGTGGACTTTGATTTTGCCGAAGTCATGGAGCGCGTACAAACGGTGATTAACACCATCGCCCCGCACGACTCTATCGAACGTTATATCGAGTTAGGCGTAGAAGTCATTATCGGCTCAGCAAAAATTATTTCTCCTTGGCACGTTGAAGTAACCACTGCCGACAGCACTAAAATTATCAGCACCAAAGCGATTGTCATTGCCGCAGGTGCAAAGCCAGTCATCCCGTCAATTGCAGGTTTAGCGGAAGTCGGTTATTTAACCTCGGATACCATCTGGCAGTTACGCAAACAGCCCAAACGCTTGTTAGTGTTGGGCGGCGGTGCAATCGGCTGTGAATTGGCACAAGCGTTTGCCCGTTTAGGTTCACAGGTCACGCAAGTAGAAAGTTTGGCGCGCTTGATGATGCGTGAAGATGCCGATGTATCGGCAATCATATCGGCAAATTTTCAACGTGAAGGCATCACTGTTTTACTGGAACACACTGCTGAACAATTTATTGTTGAACACGGAGAAAAATATTTACTCGCAGAACATAACGGGCAAACGGTGCGCATTGCCTTTGACCAAGTATTAATCGCTGTCGGACGTGCCGCTAATGTCACAGGTTACGGCATTGAGGAAATGGGTATCACCTTGACAGAACGGCACAGCGTGGCGGTGGACGGCTTTCAAACCACCAATTACCCTAATATTTACGCCTGTGGTGATGTGACAGGACAGTATCAATTCACCCACACTGCCGCACATCAAGCGTGGTATGCGGCGGTCAATGCGTTATTTTCCCCGTTTAAAAAGTTTCGTACCGATTATCGCGTGATACCGTGGGCAAGTTTCACCGACCCTGAAGTAGCGCGGGTGGGGCTTAATGAACAGGAAGCACAACAACAGCATATTGCTTATGAAGTCAGTGTTTATCCGTTGGCAGATTTAGATCGCGCCATTACCGACAGTGAAACACAGGGTTTTATTAAAGTGCTGACACCGCCTAACAAAGACAATATTTTAGGTGTGACTATCGTCGGCAATCATGCTGATGATTTGCTGGCAGAATTTGTGTTGGCGATGAAATACAACCTAGGTTTGAATAAAATTCTCAGCACCATTCATATTTACCCTACAATGTCAGAGGCTAATAAGTATGTTGCAGGCGTGTGGAAACGCAAGCATACCCCTGAAATAATACTGCAATGCTTGGCGTGGTATCATGCGTGGCGCAGATAAACCCTTATTGATTGATTTGACTTACCTTAATAAGGGATTTCACGCATAAGTTAATGGTAATAAGTTTGCCTGTATTGTGGAGTGCAAGCTCTGCTTGCAAGTCAGGCAAAGCCTGACCTCCAATGTTCAGCAATCATCCCGACTTATTACTGAGAACTTAGTCAGATATATTTTCGTAAATAATGAATAACTGATTGAGTTAAAATACTCGTTGTTAATGGCATATAAATTGCTTTTTATATTTACAGTCATTAGTCTCAGAACCAAAAAATCAACACCAATAATCAATAATAAACAGAGAGATACAGATGAATGTTTGGAACGCTATGAAAGCGGATACTTATCGACAATACGGTCGATTTAGTTGGGGATGTCTTATTAAAGCAATAGCCACACAGAGAACCTTTCGAGTCATCGTGACACTGCGTTTATGTCAGGGCATAGCGGATTCTTCGGGTGTGGTTCGGCTGACACTGCCCTTTTTTAAGATATTACATAAATTCACAACGTGGTCGGCGGCTATGGATATGCCTTGGAAAACGCAAGTCGGCGGCGGCATAGCTCTGACACACGGCTGGGCGGCGGTGATTGGTGAGCCATGTAAAATCGGTCACAATGTAACCATATTTCACGGTGTTACGCTGGGTGGTAGCAACCGTATTTCGCGTGACGGTGTATACACTTATCGCGGGCATCCGACCCTCGAAGATGATGTCTGGGTAGGCCCCAATGCCACTATCACGGGTAAAGTCACCATAGGACGCGGCAGCAGAATCGCGGCGGGGGCTTTTGTGACTAAGAGCGTCCCGCCTTATTCTCTGGTGGTCGGCAACCCTGCAAAAATTGTCGTCAAAAATTGCATACCCGACGTGATGAATCCTGCGCCTATCGAAGGCTTGTAGTGTGACAGGCTCACCCTACACCACTAAAGCCCTAATTCAGTTAAACCCGCATGATTATCAGGACGGCGACCCAGTTCCCAATGGAATAATCTGTCTTCATCAGTAATCAGCAAATCATTGATACTGGCAAACCGTCGCTGCATTAAACCAAACTCGTTAAATTCCCAGTTTTCATTGCCATAGCTACGAAACCACTGCCCGGCTGCATCATGCCATTCATAAGCAAAACGCACGGCAATACGATTGCCCGTCGTTGCCCATAATTCTTTAATAAGACGATATTCATGCTCAGTCGCCCATTTACGTTGTAAAAAAGCGTGCACTTCGGCGCGTCCGACAGGAAATTCAGCGCGGTTACGCCATTGGGTATTTTCGGTATAAACCTGTACCACGCGGTCAGGGTCGCGGCTATTCCACGCATCTTCTGCCATACGGACTTTTTGCGCGGCGGTTTCTAGGGTGAAAGGGGGTAAAGGCGGTTTGGTTTCCATTACTATGCTCCGATTAGGGGGGTGTGAAAATGGGTAGACAGCTCTGTCTACTTAAGGGAAATAGTAGCAACTGTAGACAGACTTGTCTACAATTCACTGATGATTTCTTCAATACAACCTACTCAAGCAGAACTGTCAGCCCGTGACCGCATTTTGCAGACCGCGCATGATCTCTTTTATTGTGACGGTGTGCGTGCGACTGGCATTGATAAAGTGATAGCTGAAGCCCGCGTTACTAAAGTCACGTTTTATCGCCACTTCCCCAGTAAAAATGACTTGATACGCGCCTATCTGGATTATCGGCATGAACGCTGGATGAACTGGTTTACGGATGCGATTAACCGTCATAAAGCACGGACTAAGGGACTCAGTACGCTGGTGCCTGTGATGGAAGAATGGTTCACAAATCCCGTTTATCGCGGCTGTGCGTTTATTAATACCGTGTCAGAACTCGGCGGTATTCTGCCCGATGTCATCGACATTTCCAGTCGTCATAAACACGATATGACACAGGTTATTGCCGAATTAATACCTGACTGCCCGTCGCGTGAATTATTAGCCAACGCGGCGGCAATTGCGGTTGATGGGGCGATTGTCAAGGCACAACTGGAGTCTAAAACCGATGCCGAACCAACCGCATTACAAGGGTTAAGCACGTTATTAAGTGCATTGGATAACGTGATTTTAGATAAAAATACCATTTGGATGTAAAATACCAACACATTAATTAAGTTTGTTCGAGCGCGTTACGTTAATCCAATCTACTTCTGCGAGAATCATCATGTACGAACATTTAGAAACTGCCAAATCTACTGAGAACCTGAAACGCATCGTGATAGACCCTGTGACGCGCGTCGAAGGACACGGTAAAGTCACTTTACTGCTTGATGACGATAATCACGTTCAACAAGCGCGTTTACATATCGTTGAATTCCGTGGCTTTGAACGCTTTATTCAAGGTCGCCCGTATTGGGAACTGCCTGTGTTAGTACAACGTTTATGCGGCATCTGCCCCGTCAGTCATCATCTTGCCGCCGCCAAAGCTATTGACCAATTAGTCGGTGTCAATCCAGAAGACCTGACCCCGACGGCGGATAAAATCCGCCGCTTATTGCATTTCGGGCAAACCTTACAATCCCACGCCCTGCATTTTTTCCATTTAGCCAGCCCTGATTTATTATTCGGCTTTGAAAGTGATGTGTCTAAACGCAACGTCATTGCCGTATTACAGGAACACACCGACATCGGCTTGCAAGGTGTCAAAATGCGTAAATACGGGCAAGAAGTGATTCGCATGGTGTCTGGTAAGCGCGTTCATGGTAGCTGTGCGCTGGCAGGTGGCGTGAATAAATCACTGACGAAAGAAGAGCGCGATTATTTGCTTGCCGATGTTGAGCAAATGATTGACTGGTCTGAACAGGCGGTGGCACTGATAGAAAAAGTGCATTGCTCCAACAAAGCCTTTCATGATGAATTTGCCACCATCAAATCCAACTACATGAGCTTAATCGGTAAAGACGGCGCGTTGGAAATTTATCACGGCGGCCTGCGCGTTAAAAATATCGAGGGAAAAGTCATTATCGACCAACTCGATTACCGCGAATACAACAGCCACATTCACGAGGAAGTGCGCTCGTGGTCATACATGAAATTCCCGTATTTATTATCAGTAGGCAAACAGGACGGCTGGTATCGTGTCGGCCCCTTAGCCCGCGTCAATAACTGCGATTACATCAGCACCCCCAAAGCCGAAGCAGCACGCAAAGTATTCATGACTATCAGCGAAGATGCCATGATACACAGCACACTCGCTTATCATTGGGCGCGGTTAATTGAAGTATTGTATTGCGCCGAAGCCATCAAAGAACTACTGCACGACCCTGATATTATGGGCAGTGATTTGTTAGTGGAAGGCGTAAAACGCAGCGTTGGTATCGGTGTGATTGAAGCCCCACGCGGCACACTATTCCATCATTATGAAATTGACGAAAATGATATAGTCACCAAAGCCAATTTGATTGTCTCCACCACCAACAACAATCAAGCCATGAATGAATCGGTGCGCCAAGTCGCGGCAACCTATTTAGACGGCTTGGAAATTACCGAACCGTTATTAAATAATCTGGAAGTCGCCATTCGCGCTTATGATCCTTGCCTCTCCTGCGCCACGCACGCCTTAGGCAAAATGCCGCTGGAAGTGGAATTGGTCAATGCCGCAGGGCAGGTGGTAAATCAGGTATTTAAAAATAGTCAGGGTGAAGTGGCATAAGTTACCGTCCACGAAAATAGGCAGCCCATCTGTTGCGATTGATGGGCTTCCCAGCTCATCTTATCGCGTTGCTGCAAGGAAGCCATCCTATGTACGACTTGCAAACCAACAACATCGCTCCTGTTCTGACTTTGCTGCTTATCGTCATTTGCCCGACCGCACAGGCACTTGATGAGGTGTCGATGACCTTAGCTAATATCACCGCTAAAGCGTGGCAACTAGAAGGCGCGGCGATTACCCTGAGCAATATCAATAAAACGCCGCAACAACTGCTATTAACGATTAACAAATTCCACTTACCCGCACCATTTGCTGAGCTTAGTTTACTTGATATTCGCTGTACGGCGTTTACTTGGCAAGCGGATGAATTGCGCTGTCAACAAGGGCAGGTCAGCCTTCAGTTACCACAATCGCAAACCCGCACTGCCCAGTTGTCTTTTGTCATTCAAAAAAATCGCAGTCTTTTTAAATTAACAGATGCGCATTGGTTAGGCGGCATTGCCAGTATTGACGGTGAAGCCCAAGGCGACAATTGGTCGATGACGATGACCATGAAGGCAGCCAATGGCAAAGCCTTATTGGCTTTATTGCCTGCCACATTATTCAAAATCAGCAGCGGGGATGTCGATTTTCAATTACAGGTTTCAGGCAATGAAACAGGCATTAAAACCGCTCGCTTAAACACGGATGTTAAGCAATTGACAGGGCAAACCGAGACGGGGCGTTTTGCGACAGAAAAACTGGGCTTCAACATACAGATAAACGGACAACACACGGGCGACAATTGGCAATGGCAAAGTCAAGCGCAATTCAATACTGGCGCGTTGTACGCTGAACCCGTGTATTTAAAACCAGAGGGACGCGCCATCACGTTGACCGCAGAAGGATTGTTAAACACCGCGACCAGTGAGCTTGATATACAGGCTATCAACTTTCAGCACTTGCCCACAGGGTCGTTAAACGGCAACGCTCGCTTAACTTATGAAAAACAGTTAAGCCTAGAACACGCGCAATTCACTTTGCGTAGTGATGATTTGCAAACATTAACAATGGTTTATTTGAAACCGTTTTTTGCGCAAAGCTTTTTAGACAGTCTTGCTTTTGCAGGACACTTGGACGCTAAATTTACGCTGACAGCAGGGGCATTAACGGCGTTATCAGCCAACGTTAATCAATTGGCAATTACCGACAGTGCGAAGCGGATTAAACTTCAAAATGGTTTAGGTACGATTAATTGGTCGGCTAATGCAACCTTTAACCAGCCGTCACAGTTTGCGTGGCAACAATTACAACTCTACGAACTGCCGATTGGTGCGACTCAGCTTAAATTTGTAACCAATGCGGGTAATGTTCAGCTGTTAGGTAATGCCAACCTGCCTTTTTTAGGCGGCGACATTCACATTCAGCACTTTAAACTGCAAACCAACGCGAAAGACGCAGAAAAAGTGGTGTTTCAAGGCGAAGTGAATCAGGTTTCTCTACAGCAATTATCGGCAGCTTTAAAATGGCAACCGCTCATCGGCACAGTGAGCGGATCTATTCCGCAAGTGAACTACCGCGACAAAAAACTCACGCTTGATGGCGAATTACTCGTTAAGGTTTTTGGCGGCACGGTGAAAATTGCTAAATTAGCCGCCGCTAATTTATTTAACGCACTGCCTTCGTTTTACGCTGATATAGACATCGACCAGCTGGATTTAGAGCAATTGACCAGCAAATATGAATTTGGCAATATCACAGGTAAATTATCAGGTTTTGTTAAGCAATTACACATTGAAAACGGGCAACCGATGGGCTTTTTAGCGTGGTTAGGAACACCTGATAATGATGACACGCCGCACCGTATCAGCCAAAAAGCAGTCAATAATATTGCTCACATCGGCGGTAGTGGCGCAAGTGATTTAGTCTCACGCAGTTTTTTAAAACTGTTTGATACCTTTGGCTACGACCAAATAGGTTTAGGGTGTTATTTACACGAAGGCGTATGCCAATTATCGGGGGTTAAGGCAACCGATTTAGGTTATACCATCGTGCTAGGCGGCGGTGTGCCGCGTATAGATGTCATTGGATACAATACGCGTGTAGACTGGACAGTATTGATGGAGCGATTAGCGCGTATTTCGACATCAGACCAAGTCATTGTTCAATAACTGGAGATTCTCATGAAAAAATTATCACTACTCGGCGTTTTATTATTAACCGCCTGCGTAACCATCAATATTTACTTCCCTGCGGCGGCGGCTGAAAAAGCGGCTGACACTATTATTAAAGACATTCAATCCATCGCTCCCGCGCCTAAACCGAAAACTGAATTAACCGACTGGCAGCAAACCGCTATCCTGTGGCTGGATAAATCCATCAATCTGGTTATCTCCTCAGCCCACGCGGAAGAAGCGAATTTAACCATCGACAGTGCTGAAATTCGCCAGTTACGCAGTACCATGGAAGCCCGTTTTGCTGGCTTACAAGGCTTTTATGCGGCAGGTTATATTGGCATACAAGGCAGTGGCTTATTAACAGTCAGAGACGTAACCGCCGTGCCGTTACAAGAAAGAAACGCCGTCAATTCATTAGTCGCCGCCGAAAATGCCGACCGCAACGCACTCTATCAAGCTATCGCCAATGCAAACGGTCATCCTGATTGGGTAGCAGATATAAAAGCAACCTTTGCCAAGCGTTGGGTCAGTAACGCCCAAGCAGGCTGGTGGTATCAATCAGGCGGACAGTGGGTGCAGAAATAGGTAGTTGGTAGAATGTGAAAACATTACCAATCATTATCTTCGGCATCATTTAACAACCTGTAAACGGTGGGCAGAAAAACGCTGCCCACCCCACTATAAAACACTTGAAACGTATCCAAATCACCCTGACAGGCTTATTACAAGGTATCGGTTTTCGTCCTTACGTCTACCGCTTGGCAACAGCGCATCAATTATCGGGCTGGGTAGCCAATGACCGCGATCGTGTGTTGATTGAAGTGGAAGGCGAAACCGAACACCTAGCCGAGTTTTTAGCCGCGTTACAAACTCACGTTCCCGCTTGCGGGCATATCAGCGACTTACAAGAGCGCGTTATTCCCGCGACTTATCAGCAGGATTTTCAGTTTAAACCCAGTCTCAATGCCGATAGCGAAGCCGCCATATTTGCCTGTCCTGATATAGTGGTGTGTGATGCTTGCGTAGCGGAATTATTTGATCCACAGAATCGCCGCTATCAGCACCCGTTTATCAGTTGCTGTCATTGTGGCCCGCGTTACAGTGTGATGTACGGTTTGCCTTATGATAGGGAAAAAACCAGTTTGCGCGATTTTCCACTGTGTGAACAATGCGCGACTGAATACAAAAATCCCAATGACCGCCGTTTTTATGCGCAAACCATTGCCTGTCCTGATTGCGGGCCGCAACTGACTTTGTGTGATAACGCAGGCAAGTCGATAACGCACGGACAAGCGGCGATAGATGACACGGTGAATGCGTTAAAAGCGGGAAAAATAGTCGCAGTCAAAGCCATCGGCGGGTTTCAATTATTGCTGGATGCCAATAATTCAGCCGCGGTGACGCGATTGCGTATGTTGAAACAACGCGCAAGCAAACCGTTTGCGGTAATGGTTGCATCACTGGCACAAGCCGAACAATTGTGCGAACTCAGCGAACAGGAACAACGGTGTTTATGTTCTGCCGCCGCGCCTATTGTGTTGGCGCGTGCTAAATCTATGACTGCCAGTCCTTTGAGGGACTGGCAGTCATGTGTCAATAATGCCGCGCCCAATCAAGCCCTGTTAGGCATTATGCTACCGTCTTCACCAATCCATCATCTCATCATGGCGCAGTTAGCTCACCCTGTAATAGCCACCAGCGGCAATCGACACGGTGAACCGATTTGTATTGATAACCAGCAAGCGTTTGAACATTTAAACGGTTTGGCAGATTTTTTTCTGGTGCATGACAGGGAAATTTTACGCCCGCTGGATGATTCCATTATCCGTGTTATTAGCGACACGCCTACGGTATTTCGCCGCGCCAGAGGCTATGTGCCGACACCGATAAAATTAAAACAAGCAATACCAACTACGCTGGCAGTCGGCGCACAGTTAAAAAACACAGTCGCCATCGCGCACGGGCATCACGTTATTGTCAGCCAACATCTAGGCGATTTAGAACAACTGGAAACCGCGCAACAATTCAGCAAAACTATCGCCGATGTAAGCCAGTTTTACGCACTCACACCTGAGCGCGTTATCAGCGACACCCACCCCGATTATGTCAGTAGCTTGTATGCGCAACAATCAGGCTTGCCCGTGCAAACGGTGCAACATCATTACGCGCATATTTTAGCGTGTATGGCAGAACATCAACTGCAACCGCCCGTATTAGGTATCGCGTGGGATGGCACAGGGCTAGGCACTGATAAGCAACTGTGGGGCGGTGAATTTTTACAAATTGAGCCACACGGTTGGCAACGGGTCGCGCATTGTCGCCCGTTTCCCTTAGTCGGTGGCTTTGCCGCCATCAAAGAACCGCGCCGCGCCGCCTTGGGTTTGTTGTATGCGTGGCAGGGTGAGGCGATATTCAATGAGGAATACGCGCCGTTATTAAGTGCGTTTTCTGTAGCTGAATTAAAGTTATTGCGCGGAATGTTAAAAAACCAACTCAACTGCCCGATGACCACCAGCATCGGACGCTTATTTGATGCCTTCGCCAGTTTGCTGGGTTTATGCCACATCAGCGAGTTTGAAGGGCAGGCGGCAATGGCGTTAGAAGCCTGTGCTATGAATAACGGTAGGCGCGAATTTATTCGCGCTGTCATGCCCACTGCGCGAATAAATTCGCGCCCACCTTTCCACTCGTGGGAATGCAGTAACGGCGCGCCGCGCCACGCTTATCCTACAAAATTCATAGAAGCAAACTGTTTAATACTAGACTGGCAACCGATACTAACAGGTGTATTAGCCGATTTAAACAAAACCAGTCCTGAACAAATCGCCGCCAACATTCACCGTACCTTAGCCAACTGGGTATTTGCCGTGACAGAAAAAACCCACGCCACCCGCTTAGTATTCAGCGGCGGCTGTTTTCAAAATGCCTATTTAGTTGATGCTATCGTGAATGCAGAGCAGGCAAAACATTATCAGCTGTTTCGTCATGCGACTATTCCACCCAATGACGGCGGCTTAGCATTGGGACAAATTTACGCCCGTGTGTTGGCTACTGTTGAGGGCTAGACTGATTTACTGCATACTGTGTTTTCTGTCGTAATGACCCAACCATTAAGGAATTATTATGTTTGCTCGTGTATTAAGTGTGTCTGTATTAGCGATATTTGCCAGCACCACCCACGCGGTAAGTTTTGATTGTCAAAAAGCGAAAACTTTTATTGAAAAAGCCATCTGCCAAAATCCAGACCTGTCGGAATTGGATGATGAATTAAGCTCACAGTATAAAATGGCAGTGATGGATAACAAAAATACCGCCGTGTTTAAGAAACAACAAGCGACGTGGTTAAAACAACGTGATACCTGTCAAACTGTGGATTGTGTGAAAAAATCCTATAAACAACGTATTGCTACGCTGGTTAAATACAATAACAATCCCGATAACTTCAAGCCCGATATGGGCGGGGACTACTAACCCTTATGTGCCTAGCCATTCCCGCAAAAATTATCAGCATCTCTGAAAACGATGACAATCTGCAACGCATGGCGCGGGTCGATTTTTCAGGTGTTATCAAAGACATTAGTTTGGCGTATTTGCCCGAAGCCAAGGTAAATGATTATGTGATTGTTCATGCGGGATTGGCTTTGTCGATATTGGATGAAGACGAAGCGCGCATCACACTTGCCGCATTTGCCGAGTTAGCCAATGTTCAATAAACTCGCTTTTCGTGATCCTGTAACTGCTAAAAAATTAGTCGCCGCTATTCAACACATCAGCACCCAGCCGTGGGCGATTATGGAAGTGTGCGGCGGTCAAACCCATAGCATTATTCAATACGGCATCGACCAATTATTACCCGACAATATCCGCCTGATTCACGGGCCGGGTTGCCCTGTCTGCGTTACCCCGTTGGAATATATCGACAAAGCCCTCGCCATTGCCAACGTGCCGAACATTATTTTCTGTTCGTTTGGCGATATGTTGCGCGTACCGAGTTCGCATCAGGATTTACTCAGTAGCAAAGCCCAAGGTGCGGATATTCGTATCGTGTATTCACCGTTGGACGCGCTGAAAATTGCCCAAGATAATCCAAACCGTGAAGTGGTGTTTTTTGCCGTCGGTTTTGAAACCACCGCGCCGACCACCGCCTTAGCCGCCCAACAAGCCAAACAACTGGGCTTGAAAAACTTTTCCCTTTTAACCTGTCATGTGTGCGTACCGCCTGTGATGCAAGCGTTATTAGCATCGGAAACGTGCCAAGTACAAGGCTTTCTAGCCGCAGGTCACGTCTGCGCCATCATGGGCTATGGACAATATCACCCTATTGCAGAACGCTATCGTGTGCCGATTGTCGTCACAGGATTTGAACCTGTCGATATATTGCAAGGCATCTACCAATGCGTCCAACAACTGGAAGCAGGACGGTTTGAAGTCGAAAACGCTTATAGTCGTGTAGTGCGTGAACAAGGCAACCCCGCCGCACAACACGCCATGCAGCAAGTGTTTATCACCGTTGACCGTAACTGGCGCGGCTTAGGCAACATTCCACAAAGCGGCTTGATGTTAGCCCCTGAATTTGCCGATTGGAATGCTGAATTGAAATTCAACGTGCAAGCCGTCAACACCCAAGAACCTGTCGCCTGTCGCAGTGGTGACGTATTACAAGGCTTAATCAAACCCGCACAATGCCCTGAATTTGCCACCACTTGCACGCCTGAACATCCGTTAGGTGCAACGATGGTTTCTACTGAGGGGGCTTGTGCGGCTTATTATCGTTATCGGAGAAAAGGTTAAGTTATACTTCCCATGCTTTAGCGTTGCGTATGAAGACGCTGGAGCAATAAAAAATTTGGAGCATATTATGAAAAAAAGATGGTTTGTTATTTTGATTGTTTGTGGCTTATGGCAGTCTCTCGCCTTAGCGGAACCAATGACAGCAATATTGTTGGGCGAAGTTGTTCACGCTATTTTTTCCAGCGATGATAAAAAAGATGAGTCTAAAACTGCTTTTCGAGAAGAAGTCGCTGGAGTAGATAGTAGCCCAAAGAAACATTCAGGCTACCAGTTTCACTTAACTTGGCAATTGCCCGATGATGGTGCGTATTCTGGTGTTTTGGAAATGCGAGGAAAGACTGGAGTATTCCGTGTAACAACCCCAAAGGGAGATAACATAGAACAAGATATGTCAGCACAACCAAATGAAGATAAGGTTGTTGTTACGGGTTCAAATCCTCGATATTTTGAAAACCAATTACCTGCAAGTTACCCACCTGATATATTTTGGCTAGCTAAAGAATCTGGTGAATGGACAATAACAGATGCTTGTGATGAAAAAGGTAGCTGTGCAAAAGTTACTGTTCTAAATGCAAATCCGTTGTAATAAATTTAACATCGTTCCAACGCTCCAGCGTTGGAATGCAGCCGAAGACGCTCCAGCGTCTTCATACACACAACAAAAGCAAATGGGCAGAAGCCGCTACACCATCACCGAAGCCGATAAACCACATTTCATGACCTGCACCGTCATGGAATGGCTACCCGTATTCACCAGACCCGAAACCGTACAAATCCTGTTAGACTGTTGGCAATACCAACAGCAGCACGCGGGTTTAAAGCTCTATGGCTATGTGGTACTGGAAAACCATCTACATTTTATCGCGCAAGCTCCCGATTTAAATAAAGCAGTCAGTAGCTTTAAATCCTATACCGCACGAAAAATCATTGACCACTTAGAAGCACAGCACGTTGAACGTATATTAGATCGCTTACGTTTTGCTAAGTTAGCGCACCGAACCGACCGCGAATATCAGTTGTGGCAAGAGGGCGTTCATGCTGAATTGATGTTTAATGAAACCATTATGCGGCAAAAACTGGACTATATTCATAACAATCCTGTCAAACGGGGCTATGTGAATCTGCCAGAACATTGGCGGTATTCCAGTGCGAGTCATTATGCGGGCTTGGCTGGTTTGATAGACATTGATAGTTGGTGAAGACGCTGGAGCGTCTTCGGACGCATTCCAACGCTGGAGCGTTGGAACGATGAAAAAAATTACACCGTTATCGCCGCCGAAGACCTGCGAGGTTTTAAAAACCTCGCAGGTCTTTATACTACGCCCACTAATCACCCTTTAATGAGTTCATTATGGAATTATCCTGTCCCTTACCTTTGCAATATGAACAAATCGTCATGGCACACGGCGGCGGTGGTCGTCTGATGCAGCAACTGCTGGCGCGTGTCGTGCAACCGACGTTTAGCAATGATTATTTGAATCAACAGCACGACAGCGCGGTGTTTTCCATCGGCACACAGCGGGTCGCTTTTACCAGCGATTCTTACGTTATTAAGCCGCTGTTTTTTAAAGGCGGCGATATAGGCAAACTCGCGGTATGCGGCACAGTCAATGATTTAGCGATGAGCGGCGCGAAGCCGTTATTTTTAAGCTGTTCGTTGATTATTGAAGAAGGTTTCCCGATTGACACCTTACAAACCATTTTACAATCCATGCAAGCTACCGCTGAGCAAGCGGGCGTGATGATTGTTACGGGTGATACCAAAGTGGTAGATAGAGGCAAAGGTGACGGTTTATACATCAACACTGCTGGTATCGGCTTACTGGACACCGATTTGATTATTCAACCGTCCAGCATTCAAGTCGGTGATGCGGTAATTCTCAGCGGCGATTTAGCGCGACACGGTATCGCGGTAATGCTGGAGCGTGAAGGTTTGGAGTTTGAAAGTGACATAATCAGCGATTGCGCGGTGTTATCGCCGTTAGTGCAGGATTTATTACAAGCAGGGATTGATATTCACTGTTTGCGCGATTTAACACGCGGCGGTTTAGCGTCGTGTTTGATTGAATTAGCCCACAGTGCGAACGTGCATATTGAAATAACGGAAACGTCATTACCGATTATTGAACCTGTCAGAACTGCGTGTGAATTGCTGGGTTTTGATCCGTTGTATATCGCTAATGAAGGTTGTTTTGCCTTATTTTTACCGCCTGAACAAGTGGACAGCGCGTTGAGCGTGTTACGAAAACACGCCGCAGGACAACACGCTTGCCAAATCGGTACGGTTAAAACCGCATACGAACAAGGCTTATTAACGCTCAGCACCGCAATGGGCATCGTGCGTGGCTTGGATTTATTGAGCGGTGAGCAGTTGCCGCGTATTTGTTAAACCCCGTTTTTACTTTCAGAATGTGCAATCTATGGACATAGATTGACAAGCATTCGGCTACTTGTTGAAAGACTCAGTACATCGTCAATGTAGATATGACGGCTAAAGTTGCCAGACCTGCGAGGTTTTTAAAACC
>JAURYI010000087.1 GCA_030654015.1 Methylococcales bacterium
CTCCTGTTGGTTGTGAAAAATTTTAAAACGGGAGGTCAAGCTTTGCCTGACTGTCAGGCAAAGCCTGACCTCCTTTAAATGCTGTACGGCGTGTTAATCCAGTCTTTTAATACCGCAATATCGCGTTCGGGTAAGTAAGAAAAATCCCCGCTGATGTCTTTAAATACCGCCGCTCCTGTTTGTGGCGTGACTAATTTTCCTTTGAGCAGGTAAAAAAACCATGCAAACGGATAACCTGCCTGCCGATCAAAACGGGTGAGCAGATTGTGTAACGCCACGCCTTTTTTGCCTGCAATATCATCCAAACGCGGAATGTTTTTGCTTTGGGTATTAATCAGTTCAATGTTAATAATTTGTTCATTGAACCGCCCGATATGGCGATACGGATGCACAATCCAGTCATCACACAGCACGGCATTTTTGCCCGCAGTGGAGCGATTCCAGTCATCCATAAACCGCTGCACGGGATGTTCTTCAAGGTGGTGTTTATTGATTTCATCCATGAAAACCGCTACGTCAGTTTTACGTCGATAAGTGTAACGTGCAGTCCCGATACAGAAACTTTCAATACAATCTGGTTCTAACGGATCAATAAATTCTTCTAAATCTTCGGGCGGTTGATGGTCATTGACCAGCAGACGGTCGGATATTTCGTGGGTTTTATCAATGTCGATTTGAATAAAATCTTCGGCTTTATCGCCCGTCTGCATGACAAAATACAGCGTGTTGCCCGTTTGTCGCGTGGCGATTAATTGTGAATCACGCGAATGGTCAATCAGGGTTTGCAGATTTTTACCGCATTCGATGTAAGTGCGTTCTGTCCATTCAATCAGATCATTGGCAATGCGTTTGCCGTTCATATCCACCACACCGCCCAAGCGATACCATTCGTCACCCGTCCGCGCTAAACGCACGGTGTGTTCAGGTGCTAAGGCTTGAATTTTTTTTAATAACACCTCATCGTGTTGCGTCGGCAGGGTGTTTTTACAAATCTTTGCTAATTGTTGTCCATCCAACATTATTAATCCTCCGCGTGTTGCGAGGCGTTTAACCGCTCGCGGGCGATAGCTTGTACGTCAGCTTCAGGGTCATTGAGCAAGCAGCCTAACTCAGTAACGGCAATGCGCGTCGCCACCGCATAACGCACCAGCCAATCGTGATCGCCCTGTAAGATTGCTAAATCACTGGCGGGTAATCGCTGGGCAATAATGCGCCGCACTTCGGGAGCATCGTCGTTAATCATCAGCCCTAAACTGACTTCGGGTAAGCGGGTCGCGACCAATTTTCTGACTTGTAAATCTTTGTCGCGAATCATGCGAAACAATCGTCCTTCGGGTAATCGTTTAACCACCGTCAGTCGCACAATGTAATCTTTGTCGTTTGCCAATTGTTCCAGTTCGTTCAGCGCGATACGGTCGGCGACGGTCATACGCACTTCGCGGTCTTCGTCATGTAAAAAATATTGCAGTTGATTAGCGGGTATACGATAAGCAACTGCACGTCTGACTACTTCGTCTTCATCGTCTATTAAGGCGAGCAGAGCTTTTTGCGGTGCGTAACGCACGGCAATCGCGCGGCGTTCCCAAAAAGCGTCCTGTAAATACTGTTCTGCATATGCAGGATTAACCCGAAAAAAACGGTCAATTTGCCGTCCGCTTTGTGCCATTACGCAAGTATCGGCTGGCATACAACGCCCCATTAACAGGGTTTTGCCACGAAACGGGCAAAGGCTGCAATCGGCAATCGGCACAGTAACGGAATCGTTCATAATTCACCTATGAAGACCTGCGAGGTTTTAAAAACCTCGCAGGTCTTAACGTTGCCTAGGAATGATGAAGCAGGCGTATTCATGGCACTAATCGTCAGCAATGACTTCGGCAACGACAATGCCCGTAGCGGCTTCATAATCGTCAGTCATTTTCAAACAGTGTTCGCGTCCGTCAATCAGATACAAATTAAATTTGTCGGTTTCTATGGCGGGTGTGCGTCCGCTGATGTCATCATCGTAGCAATAAGTAAAATGCAGCGGTGCGAATTCAGCGCGTAATTGGGTGATTAATGCGTCATCCAAGTAGGCTGAGGAAATGCGTTCCGTCACCGCTTGTAATTGTGCCTCGGCAATCATTCGACAACCTCTTCTTCCTCATGCGCAACAAAACGCGCTTCTGGATTGATGCCCATGACTTTCGCCAACCAAGGCGGTGGTTTGGCAGCTAATAC
Organism: Methylococcales bacterium; assembly: GCA_030654015.1. Lineage (GTDB taxonomy): Bacteria > Pseudomonadota > Gammaproteobacteria > Methylococcales > Methylomonadaceae > UBA4132. The sequence continues at coordinate 2,221 of JAURYI010000087.1, forward strand.
CCGTTGCAATTCGGCTAATACCTCGGCAATGGGGGTTACTTCGGGTAATTTAATCGGATGTATGCCCAATTTAATAATTTTTGCCGCCGCAGGGCCGCCTACCGACACCAAATACAATACTTGGCAATCGCGTATCAATTCAGACCGAAAACGGTTTTTATCTTCTTCAAATTCACTGAATTGTGCAGTATCACGTACGTCTATCAAGCGTGCTTCATTGGCAGAGACTTGATAAATTATGAATTGTGTACACGAACCAAAATGCCCATCGACTTTCTGCACATCATCACTGGCACAGGCAATGCGTATGGAGTTGGGTAAATCCCCTTCGTTATAGGGTGCGATAACGGGTACGCTTGAATCGCTGCGCTCTTCTGACGCAGGATGTTTCAGCGCGTGAACCGCTTTTTTCAATAACGGTTCTTCAATCTCTGAAAATTCGCCGTCGCCTGCGGCTTTCAGGGTTTTAAGATTCAGCGTTGCTAATTTGTCTTCGGTTAATGGCAAGCCCAACTCTGCCGTTAAGACGGTCATTAAGCGTTGGATGGTCGTATCGGGCAAAGCGCGAGCGGCAAGCCCGATACGCAGAGCCAGTTCCCGTGATAGCGCGTTCTGGCTCATGACTTCAAGCTCCTATCGGTAGTATGCAGTTGTCAATAGGACAAACGCGCACACATTGGGGTTTATCAAAATCACCTTCACATTCGGTGCAGGTTTTTCTATCAATTTCAAAAACTACTTTACCTTCGGTGATTGAGTCGGTGGGGCAGACAGGTACACAGTCCCCACAGGAAATACATTCGGCTGCAACAATATAAAGTGCCATTATTCTTCTCCTGAATCTAAGCGTTTTGCGCGTAAGGTAACGGGAAAATCGGGTTGTGCCTGTGGTTCAAAATAATAGGTGGAGCCGTCACTGAGTAACACTTCACCGCCCCATTTATCGGGGCTGTCGAATTCAACGGTTTCCGCTATTTCTTCCAAGTCTTTCTTGGGAACGTAGAAGATCAATTTGCCTTCGGCGTTTTTTTTCAGCATGACACTAGGCATGAGGATTCTCCGTTATGCGCATTAAAATGGGGAGGTAGGGCAGGGTGGGTATTACCCACCCCACACATTAACGAACCAAATCGTAGTTATAGTCCGTTGTTCCCATACCACGGGTATCTTTATCCAACTGTGTCAGCACTTCGTTGACCAGAGTAGTCAAGATGTACATTGCACCTTCATAACCTAAGGTAGTCATGCGGTGTAAATGGTGACGGTCGAAAATCGGAAAGCCGATACGGATTAATGGCACTTCAAATTCTTCACCTTTGTACAAGGTGTCACGTTGAATAAATTTGCCGTAAGAGTTACCAATCATGAAGTCTGGTTTGTTAGTGAACATCAATGAACGGAAATGCCACAAATCTTTGCTCATGTGGATTTGCGTGTTTTGACCATACGGTGAATCTGCACACAGTTTGACCATCGCTTTTTGCCAGCGTTTGTTGGCATGGTTACATAACACATCACTAGGTTCTGCGCCTAATTCCAACAAGAATTGGGTCATACCCATACAGAAGTCAGCATCACCGTACAGTGCAAATTTTTTGCCGTGTAACCAAGTGTGTGAGTCAGTCATCATGTCAACCAAACGACCGCGTTCTAGTTCCAACGAGGCAGCAATCGGTTTACCAGTCAATTCAGAGATTTTCATCAAAAATTCGTCTGTCCACGCCAAGCCCATGGGGATATTGATAGCGGTAACAGGTTGATGCCATGTATCTTTGATGTACTTTTTGGTTTTATCCATCTGCCAAGGTTGCAACAACAGGGTATCAATCGCGTTAGGCGCGTCTTTGATTTCGTCCTGAGTTGTACCACCCGCATACAGACGGAATGAACCATCGGCTGGGGTATCCAACACTTCAGACGGATCACTTAACAGCGTGTAACCAACGCCCATTTCTTTCATCATGCGGTGCATGACACGAAAGTTACCGAGGTAAGTTTCAAAACCCGGCACGAGGTTGATTTTACCGTTTGAACCAACGACTTTATCTTCCATCGTGGTACGAGTAAAATACTTAATCATGCCTTCAAACATATTGTCCCAGCCTGTGGTATGACTACCGACAAAGCTTGGTGTATGGGCGAATGGCGTTGGAAAATCCTGTTCGATATGACCCGCATTTTTTGAGTTATTGATGAACGCATTTAAGTCGTCACCGATAACTTCTGCCATACAGGTAGTTGATACCGCGATAATGTCTGGTTTGTATAAGGCTTTGCAGTTTTCCAAACCTGCCATCATATTTTTTTGACCACCAAAAACCGCCGCATCTTCAGTCATTGAATCCGATACACAGGCAACGGGTTCTTTAAAATGACGGTTAAAGTAAGTACGAAAATAGGCAACGCAACCTTGTGAACCGTGGACATAGGGCATGGTTTTTTCAAAACCCAAGGCACATAACACCGCGCCTAAGGGTTGACAGGCTTTAGCGGGATTAACGGTTAACGCTTCACGGTTAAAATTGACTTCTTGGTATTCTTTGGTAGTGGTCCATTGAAATACTTCATCAATTTTTTCTTGCTCGTGACGCTCTTCGTAATTGTCGCGTTTGTTTTTCAAGCTATCTTTGTATTCATCAGTACGGAATAACGGATAACTCGGTTGTATGTTATCGACGTTTTGGCTCATGGTAAAAGCTCCTACGCACCACTAATCTGTGGATGACGTGTAAGTTAAAAATGTGGTTGGCTGGTTCCCACGCTCTGCGTGAGATGCCGCCTTAGACGCTCTGCGTCTCGCACCGCTAGCGGTGCAGTATTTCATTCCCACGTTGGAACGTGGGAACGATAAGTGCGAAAATTACGCGCTGGCAGCCACTGCCACTGGGTCATTTTCAGCCTTTTTCCAAGGCACTTGAACCTGTTTCCAGCAGGGGTTGTTGAGCGTCATATCCATATCGCGGGCAAAAATCGCAAAGCCGTCATAACCGTGATAAGGGCCTGAATAATCCCATGAGTGCATTTGACGGAAAGGAATGCCCATTTTTTGGAAAATGTACTTTTCTTTAATGCCTGAACCGATTAAGTCAGGTTTGACACGTTTTACAAACTCTTCAAATTCATAGCCAGTGACATCGTCATAAATCAATGTGGCATTGCCCATTTCTTTGATAGTACGGTCGTAATCGTCGTTATGACCAAATTCATAACCTGTACCGACCACTTCCATACCTAAATCTTCATACGCACCGATTACATGACGCGGACGCAAACCACCGACATATAACATCACCCGTTTGCCTTGCAGACGTGGTTTGTATTTAGCAATGACCGCTTCATACTCTGATTTATAACGCTCGATAACACGTTCCGCGCCTTCTTGGATGGTTTCATCAAACAAGGCAGCAATTTTGCGCAAGGATTCAGCAATTTTGGTTGGGCCAAAAAAGTTGTACTCAATCCAAGGAATTTTGTATTTTTCTTCCATGTGTCGGGCGATATAGTTCATCGAACGATAGCAATGGATAAGGTTTAATTTAACTTTCGGGGTTTTTTCCATTTCGGCAATCGTGCCATCCCCAGACCATTGGGCAACCACTCGTAAACCCATTTCTTCTAACAAAGTACGCGAAGCCCACGCATCACCGCCGATGTTATAGTCACCGATAACCGCTACGTCATACGGTGTGGTTTGGAAACTTTCATCACCGTCACGGTTTTCTAACACCCAGTCCCGAATCGCGTCATTGGCAATGTGATGACCCAATGATTGTGATACACCACGGAAACCTTCACAACGCACAGGCACAACGGGTTTACCGATTTCTTTGTTAGCTTTTTTAGCCACCGCTTCAATATCGTCACCAATCAAACCAATCGGACATTCCGATTGAATACTGATGCCTTTATTGAGTGGAAATAATTCTTCAATTTCGTGCATGATTTTGGCGAGTTTTTTGTCTCCACCAAATACAATGTCTTTTTCCTGAAAATCAGAGGTAAAGTTCATTGTGCCGAACGCATTGATACCTGTAGTACCGACGTAATAATTACGACGACCAGCGCGTGAATATTGACCACAACCCACAGGGCCGTGAGAAATATGAATCATGTCTTTAATCGGGCCCCACACCACACCCTTGGATCCCGCATAAGCACAACCACGAATAGTCATGACACCGGGTAAGGATTTACGGTTAGAGGTAATACATTTGTTTGATTTTTCTACCGATTGATCATTGACCGCTAAATGTTTAGCACGGTCTTTTTTTGCTGCATCTGGATAGACTTCAAGCACTTCTTGAATAAGGGCTTCAGTCTCTTCTCTTGTTAAATCGGCCATAATAATGCTCCTACCATAATGTCGTGAGTAATCCCTCACAGACAGGTTTTAGGATGGAATGGTAGGGTACGCAAAACGCGCACCCTACAGTTGTTCAGTGGTTAAGCAGTCGCTTCAGCAGAAGCAGATAGCCCAACGATAGATTCATCTACTTCGTCGATAATGCCGAATTCCATCATCAATTCTTCCAATTCATCCATAGTGATGGGTGTTGGAATGATGAAATTTTTGTTATCACGGATTTTGATAGCTAACTGACGATATTCATCCGCTTGTTTTGCTTGTGGTTCATATTCGATAACTGTCATACGACGAATTTCAGCGCGTTGCACAACGTTATCGCGTGGTACGAAATGAATCATTGTGGTGCCGATTTTTGCAGCGAGTGCAGAAATCAGTTCATCTTCACGAGCTGTTTCACGAGAGTTACAAATCAAACCCGCTAAACGGACTGAACCAGAGTTAGCGTATTTCACGATACCTTTAGCGATGTTATTCGCTGCATACATCGCCATCATTTCGCCTGAACAAACGATGTAAATTTCTTGGGCTTTGTTTTCACGAATGGGCATAGCGAAACCGCCACACACTACGTCACCCAATACATCATAAAATACGAAGTCTAAGTTTTCGTCATACGCACCTTCTTCTTCAAGAAAGTTAATCGCCGTGATAACACCGCGACCTGCACAACCAACACCGGGTTCAGGGCCGCCTGATTCAACACATTTGATGCCGCCGTAACCGACTTTTAATACATCTTCTAATTCCAAATCTTCTACGCTACCTGCTTCTGCCGCCAAACTCATGATGGTGGTTTGGGCTTTAGCGTGAAGGATTAAACGGGTAGAGTCAGCTTTAGGGTCACAGCCCACAATCATTACTTTGTTACCTAATTCTGCTAATGCAGAAACCAGGTTTTGAGTAGTTGTTGATTTACCGATGCCGCCTTTACCGTATATTGCACATTGACGTAATGCCATGATTTATCTCCTCTTGAGGACGTTGTTAGGACAACTTGAATAAAGCAATGGCTGTGCCAAACTACAAAATAAATTTTAAGTTATTGATTTATATTGGCTTTTATTAATTGTCGGTTAATAAGTCAACGTTATGTTTACAACATTTTGTGGATGGACTTTGTAGGATTTAATACAGAGGGTAGGGCTGGATTTACTGACAAAAACTGAATTTATAAAATGAGTTAATCGGAGATGAAAATGGCGGATAAGCGTAAGAAATACAGAATCATGAAATTAACTATGTGGTAGCGACCCCTGATGCGCGTAGGAAGTTTGTCTCACACACATCGCAAATACCATAGATAACTAACCATTCAGTGATTTTTGGTGTATTCGAGCCCTCAAACTGTTCTGGTTCAACCCAATCCTTCAAGGGTTTGACCAAGTTACACATACTACACCGAACTGTTGTGTTTTTACCGCGTTGTGTTGCCCTTGAGATCAGAATTTTATTTTTACGAGATTCGGTATGTAAAAAAGTGTTCACAAAATGCACTAAACCTGATTCCTCTAGTGACACCCGCATTTGCATAAAGCGACGTTCAGTCGGTGAATCGCATCTGTATTCAAGCTCAATCGACTGTTTGCCATTGCGCACTACCTGCAACAAAGCCTGCACAAACTGCTGAGTGACCTTGCCGCTGACAAACTCAAGCAATGGACGATCGATTACCTTAGACCCGATTAACTCAGGAGCATCGTTTTCCAAGGCAAAAAAATCCCACTCGGAACCCACAGCGACAATCTTGTCCTGTTTATCTAGCCTAAAATCTACGCAGCCTGAAATTGCCTTCATCGCTTTGAACTCTTGTTTTTAGTTATAGTGGAAAATCATGAAGTGTGTTGCTCAATCTGTTCCATCAACTTTTGTGTTTGCGAGCAGCTCATTCATCTGCACAACCGAGAGCGGTCGCCCTAACCAATAGCCTTGTATCTGCTGACAGCCCATTTCTTGTAACTTGTTCGCTTGAGCTTCTGTTTCGACGCCTTCAGCGATACACTCAATTTCCAGGCTTTTTGCTAAATTAATGATCGCAGAAACAATAATTGCATCATCTTTATCGACAAGAAGATCGCGCACAAAGGACTGATCTATTTTGAGTTTATGCACGGAAAATCTCTTCAAATAACTCAAGCTGGAATAGCCAGTACCGAAGTCATCAATCGAAAGAAACACGCCCATATTGCGTAGCAACTGCACGACAGATAAAACATTTTCAGGGTCTGAAACCAGGGTAGATTCAGTTAACTCTAATTCCAAATATTGTGCTTCTAACCCAGTTTCATCCAGTGTATCTTTAACCAGTTTTAGTAAGTTATTACGCACAAATTGGACATAGGATACATTGACAGCAATATGCAAACGATGCCCCTGGTCAACCCAACGCTTGGCCTGATAGCAAGCCTGACGTATCACAAAATGCCCAATATCAATAATCAATCCTGACTCTTCAGCAATGGGAATGAAATCACTCGGCGAAATGATACCTAATTCGGGATGATGCCAGCGCACCAGTGCTTCAGCACCAATGATAGCTCTGCTTACTAGATTAAATTGCGGCTGGTATTCAATATAAAATTCTTCGTTTTTGAGCGCATTTCGCATATCATTCTTTAAGCGCAAATAATGTTGCACATTAAAATTCATTTCTTCCGTGAAGAATTTACAGTTGTTACGTCCATCGTTTTTCGCCTCGTACATGGCTGTATCGGCGCGTTGCAACAAAACATCAAAATCAAGACCATCATTGGGGTAAACGCATGCGCCGATGCTGCAAGAAACTGAAATAACATACTCGCTGATTTCAAAAACCTCAGATAATGCTTTGAGTATTTTTTTGGCAACGTCCAACACATTATCAGCACTATTGATATAACTCAAAAGCACCACAAATTCATCACCGCCAAAACGGCTTACCGTATCGGTATCTCGCACACAAGACAGCAACCGACTGGCGACCTGCACTAGCAAATCGTCTCCAACTGCATGGCCGAGACTGTCATTGATATCTTTAAACCGATCCAAATACAATAAACCCACCAAGTGATTTTGCCTAGAAGCCAGAGAAATAGCTTGTTGCACATGATCAGCGAGCAAGGTGCGGTTAGCCAGTTTAGTTAGTGCATCGTAATACGCCAGTTGTTCGATACGTTGTTGAGCCAGTTTGTGCTCACTGATATCCATGAATATGCCGATGTATTCACTGACTTGACTGGTACTGGTTTTGGCCGCTGTAATGCCTAGCCATTGCGGATAAAGCTCACCATTTTTCCGTTTATTCCAGATCTCGCCTTGCCAGTGACCAGTCTCAGTAATCTGAGCCCACATTTTTCTATAAAATTTATCGGACTGGATATCTGACTTGAGCAAACTTGGTGTTTGACCTATTGCTTCACTTTCGGTGTAGCCGGTGATATGGGTAAAGGCATCATTAACCGATAATATTTTGCTGTCCATATCGGTGATCATCACGGCTTCACGACTAATGCGGAAAACCTCTGCATCGAGTTCCAAGCGACGCTGGCTCTGAGTTTTCTGTAATAGTGTCCAGCAATTGTTAGCCAACATTTCCAGTAAGGCTAAATCACCTGCGTTATAGTCGGCTGGTTTGTTAACCACGCCGAAAAGCATAACGACCTTATTATCCTGCATGACTGGCACGACCATATGTCTCAACAACTCAGCATGACTGCCGGGTAATTCTTGCTGGTGGTGCAGTGCATGACAATTATTATAAATAATCCATTTTTTCTCACGGAAACAGTCAGTCCAAACATCTACCTTAGAAATGGGATAGTGATTACCCGATACGGTGTTGTGCTGTATCAACGTATTGGGTGACCAGGTGCCGAGCGAAAGTGATTTCTGATCGTCGTTCACAAAGTGCGCATAAGCCATGCTGCTTTGGGTCAAGGTTTCAGCTTGATCCAACACATGCCTTAAAAAATCAACATCGCCCAAATTATCAGCTTGAGCCGTTAGATCCAATAATGCAGAATGCCGTTGCATGGTCAGATCGCATTCTTTTTCATGGTCACTGCGCTCAATATAACGACCGATCAAATCAGCTACGCCATTTACAAAATCTTGTTCTTCTTTGTAAAACGGACCGATATCAATCTGGGCATGAGACTGGGTATAACCCACTATCAATTCACCCAGCACTACTTTCTTTACCAAGATCTGGCTGGACAGTTGGTCGACAGGTTTGTTGCAAGCCGACGAGGTGACCTTCTGGCCTTTAAATATAATACCAATGTACACGTCTTCTGGATAAAGCATGCCATAAGGAAGACACTGCAATACTTCATCAAAAAATAGTTGCCGTGTTTCGGCTTGTTGGGCAGCACGGGCTATCGCATAAATCGCCGCCAACTCTTTGACCCGTTCACGCAAATTCAGTGCTTGATTACTCAGTTCTTCATCACGAATCAACAGATCTCGCTCAATCCGTTTGCGTTCCGCAATACTCATAATAATGGCTACGAAATAATCGGCCTCACCGGCATCATTGCGCACACAATGCACTGCCATATGCGCTTCAAGTATTGATCCATCTAGCCGGATAAACCGTTTATCCAAATCATAACCGTCTATTTCATTGCCTAACATGCGCTCAAAACAGGCAATATCAGGCTCAATATCATCTGGATGGGTCAGCTCCAGCCAGGTCATATTCAGCAACTGCTGGCGGCTGTAACCCAACAAGTCACATAAGCGATCATTGACTTCGATCCAGCCTTTTTTGAGGTCGGTTGAAGCCATGCCGACCGGAGATGAGTCAAAATAAGCCCTGAAATGACGGCGACTCGCCTCCAACGCCGCACGCTGTGCCAAGTTTTCGGTTTGATTGATAACGATCACGGCAAACAAGGGGGTGGAAGAAACCTCGCTGGGCAACAAAGACAGGTGAATATCTGCGATAAATAAGACCGTATCGAGAGGGTCAGTCGACTTTATGGCTACTTCAAAAATAGAGCTTTGACCCAAATCTTTTGCTTGTTCGATAGCTCGGCGGAGGCGGTTGTGCTCTTCTTTTTTCAGTAGCCGGGGAAAAAAATGATTCTGAAATACGTTACGGTTAAGCTTAAAAAAGCGCTCTGCCATATCGTTGCAATCACTCACCACACCCATCTCATCAATCACCAAGGCAGGCTGTGGCAAAAACGAAAATAGTTTAGTAAATCGTTGAATTGCCAGATCGCTTCTAAGCTGAGCTTGTCTTAACTCTTCATTTTGCACTTCAAGCTCGGCCTGATAAATCTTCAGATCTTCAACCATTTCCGGAATGCTTGCTTCACCTCGCTCTACCGCCTTGAGCGCAAAATCAAAATCCCCTCTGCGCAGGGCTTCCAGTGCAGCTCTGCGAATTTGTTCATCGGACGAATAAGTTTTTCTTGGCTTGTTAGACTGGTCATTCATTTAAAATCCCCTTCAACCCAATTGGTAATATTCACATGACTCACCACGACTCCACCGGCTGCATGATGCACTGGTGCTGCATGCATTAAAAACCAGCGTTGCTCCTTCTGCGAATGACAAGGATATTTGATTGAAAAAGTCGGGAGTTCGTTATGCAATACTTTGCGAAGACCATTACTAACCTGATTGGCAACATGGGCATCAGGGCCGTCTTCAATACGGCAAACATCAAAATAATTAGAACCGATACCACAGAACCCCAAACCACGATCACCGTTGTTCTCGGCAAACGTTCGCCATGCCTGGTTGACCAAGGTAATTTGACCCTCAGGATCAAGAACAGCAATATGCTCTGGCAAAGAATCCATAATGCTCTGCAAACGCTGCACGTCTTTTAACATGGAGATGTCGAAAAACGTCATGACGGCACCACTGATATTTCGTGGCTTGTCGATGTAAGGCAGGATGCGTACCAAATACCAATGAGTGGAGTCCAATGCTTTTACTTCTCGCTCTATAACCTTTGCAGTATTCACCGTGCGGCGAAGATCAGACATAAAATCAGGATAATCCATGCCGTGGGCAAAATCGTCAATCGGACGACTAATATCTCCTTCTCTGAAGCGAAAAATATTGGCTGCTTCAGGAGTAAACCGAGTAAGGTTTAGTTGCGCATCGACAAATACCGTAGGAATTAATGCGGCTCGGGTCATATTATCGAGATCAGAATTGACGCGATTGAGAATTTCAATCTTTTCCTGGTTTTCAGCATTAACGGTGTAAAGCTCTTCATTCACGGACTGCAATTCTTCATTGGTGCTTTGCAGCTCTTCGTTGGATGCCATCAGTTCTTCGTTGGTGGCCTGTAATTCCTCATTTGAGGTTTCCAGATCTTCAATGGTTGCCTGTAAACTATCACGCATGACGGCCAGTTCGCGCTCCAGATTTTGAATACGCTCATTGGCAACTTCTGATACATCAATCACATCTGTGCCCAGACGATTGGTTTCGGAAAGTAACTCCACATCAAATGACAGCAGGAAAAAGCGTTCTTGCCCAGGATCAATCTTTACAGGACGTACCGTCAATCGAATATGTTCAGTGAGTCCTTTACTCGGATCGGTCATAATCACTTCAGAACGGAATTGCACGTTTTCTTTGATGGCTTTGTGAAATAGGGCAACAGCGACCGGTGCCAACTTACCAATCAGTAATTTAGAAACTTCTAGGCTGACCGTACCAGTGGGGATTTGCATGAAGCGTTGCGCATCACCATAGACATGCACCAGATGCCGGTCTTCATTGACCAGCAGTGCTGGCGGAGCGTAACTTTTCAGCAAAATAGCTTGGCCGGATTCAATCACTGCGGCATCGGAATTGAAATGGTGATTATTATGACTGGAAGTCGTTGCTTTGCGTGTTGCAGCACGCCCCCCCTGCGAGCCACGATTCAAATCTAGCGGCAAGGAAACAGGGCGCAAAACACGATAGATTTTGTTTTTAGTATCGATCACACTGAAATCACGCTGACGGGTACCCAATGACTCACTTGATCCCAATAACAGATAACCGTTATGCAACAGGGCGTATTGGAAACGCAACAGTGCCTTTTCTTGTGCATCATTATTAAAATAGATCAAGACATTTCGACATGTAACCAGATTCATCCGCGTAAAGGGAGGATCTTCAAGAATATTATGCCGAGCAAAGACAATATTCTGACGAATCTCATTTTTCACTACAAATTGGCTGCCAGTATGCGTGAAAAAACGCTCTAAACGTTCAGGGGATAATTCGTTGGCAATCGCTTCTGAATAGACTCCCGCGCTGGCAATATCGATGTGGTTTTGTTCCACATCCGTAGCGAATATTTTTAATTGCGGCCAACGCTTGAGTTTATCAAAGGCTTCAGCAAACAAAATTGAGAGGGTATAAGCTTCTTCCCCTGTCGAACAACCGGCTATCCAAATACGAATCGGCAGCTGTTCCTGATGCTCTACGATGATCGACCGGATGACATTTTTTTCCATCAAATCGAAGGTTTCAGTGTCGCGAAAAAAGCTGGTAACGGGGATCAAAGTATCCCGCTTGAGCGTCAGAACTTCGTTCCGGTCACTCTCCAGTAAGCGCAAGTAATCGGTTAAATCACGCACATGACGAATTTGCATACGCCGCTCGATACGCCTCTGCACCGTGGCAGGCTTATACTCTTTGAAATTAATGCCACCGATTTTATAAACCAAATGCAGAATGCTTTCCATCGGATTGACATCTAGCTCTACTGGTTCGGAAACCTTGCCTTTTACAGACACTTCCATCACGTTTTTTACATGGCTAACGATGCGCTTTGCGAGCGATTCTGGGGGCATGACTTCATCAATCAAGCCTGTCGCAATTACGCTACGCGGCATGCCGTCAAATTTAGCGGATTCAGGATCTTGCGCAAGTAGAAAACCACCCGCATCGTTGATTGCTACCGCACCACGCGTCCCGTCAGAGCCCGTGCCAGACAAAATAACGCCAATACAGCGATTGCCGAATTCTTTAGCCAGCGAAGTGAAAAATAAATCTATAGGCAGGCTTAAGCCATGAGGATTTTTAGGAACAAGCCGTAGCTGGGAACCCGCCACGGTCATATTCTTGCCCGGAGGAATTAGATAAACGTGATTGGCGAGCATTTCCAAGCCATTTTCGGCCATTAGCACTGGCATTGTAGTATGCCGTGCTAGTAGATTGTCCATCATGCTTTTGTGATCAGGCGACAAGTGCTGAATTACGACAATGACGGCACCCGAATCAACGGCCAGCTTGTCAAAGAACCGTTCTAAAGCATCTAATCCACCAGCAGAAGCACCAATTGCAATCACATAACCATGAAATTCACAGAGAGTTTTTTTGTCTCGCGCCATTATGCGAAGAAACCTTATAGTTAAAAATTTTTACTTTAATTTTTATTTTAACGTAGATAGTTAATTAAAGTTAGTGATTTTGGGTAAACGAGAAAAAGCACTATATTTTATTTCGTATAATATATATTATGTTAAATAATAGCTATAATATATAATTATTTAAATCAAAAATAGCCCCCATGCTATTATTTCGGCTTTTAGAAAAAGAGTCCCAAAAGCCGATTTTTAAATTTAACCAAACGTAAGTTTCGCTTCCAGATCGTTACGGGAATCGGCATTTTTTAATGCTTCTTCCATACTGATGTGTCCTGATTTATAAAGATCATGTAGCGCATCATCAAAAGTTTTCATGCCTTTGCTGCCACTGCTTTTCATCGCTTCTTTAATCTCATTGAGTTCACCTTTTAAAATTAAACTCGATACATGAGGCGTATTAATCATGACTTCAATTGCTGCACAACGTTTACCTTGCAAATCAGGAATTAAGCGTTGTGAAACTACAGCTTTTAAGTTAGTGGCAATATCCATGAATAATTGCCGATGTTGGACGTGTGGAAACATATTGATAATACGCTCCATCGCTTGGTTGGCATTGTTCGCGTGTAACGTTGAAATACATAAATGTCCTGTATTAGCGAGTTCTAGTGCCGCTTCCATTGTTTCTCTGTCTCTAATTTCACCGATTAAAATAACATCAGGAGCTTCACGCAAACTGGCTTTTAATGCTTTTGCATAAGAAGCCGTATCAACACCAACTTCGCGTTGATTCATAATAGACATTATATTGGGATGAGAAAACTCTACGGGGTCTTCAATGGTTAAAATATGCCCTGCTGAATTGGAGTTACGATGATTAATCATTGCCGCTAAAGTAGTCGATTTTCCAGATCCTGTGCTACCGACCATGAGTAATAAACCGCGTTTTTCCATGATAAGCTCTAACAAAACTTCTGGTAAACCTAGCTGTTCAGCGGTAGGAATAACCGATGGAATCAATCGCATTACTAAGCCGATAGTTTTGCGCTGATAAAAAGCATTGGCTCGAAAACGCGCACTGCCATCAGGCATGGCGATAGCAAAATCCAGATCTTTAGTAGATTGAAAATCATCAATCTGTTCCTGAGTCATAATGCCTAACGTGGCTGATTTTGTTAATTCAGGCGTTAGCAAAAACTCATCCAGCTTAACAACTTTGCCGAACACTTTAGCCTTAACAGGCGAGTCAACTGTTAAAAATAAATCAGAAGCACCAAGTTCAATTATTTTTTTCAAATAAGGCATAATATTCAAATCACCTATCGGAGCCTTACCTAACACTTCAATTGGTTTATTATCCTTAACGAACTGTATTTCATCGCTGGTACAGGGTCTGATTAATAACGCCAAACCCTGATCTTCTACTTCGATATGCACGTTAAAATAATCGTTATCAGGTGTAACGTAATCAATCGTTAATTTATTTGCTGTAATCAAGGCATTTTTTTGCTTATCTGTGAGCAGACTGAAAGCGATTTGATCGGTCATCGTATCTGTCAGCTCAGTTTTCCCCAGCGGTTTATTTTCACCCGCTAGACAGAGCATAATGGGCGATCCTACTTTTAAAGACAGGTTGTCGGCCTTCTTTTCCAGCAGTAATTTTAAATAGGGTCTTAAATCTATGGTACTAACGGGCTTAAGCATAATGAATAGAGAAAACTGGGTAAAGGTGACTTTTAAGGTTATGTTTTGTACAGGGTTTTATGGTTCATCTTCCTCGTCTTTATCTTCTAATGCAAGAGATCCCTGCCCTAAATCCCCGCCTTCCGCCAACTTGATTTGTAACCGTAATTCGTTGGTAGAATCTGCATTTCTCAACGCTTCTTCATAACTTATCTTGCCGACGTGATATAAATCAAATAACGCTTGGTCAAAGGTTTGCATACCTAATTCACGCGATTTTTTCATGATGGGCTTGATGCTGGAGGCTTCACCTTTAGCAATTAAATCAGAAATCAACGGCGTATTTAATAAAATTTCAATTGCCGCACAACGTCCGCCATCGACGGTTTTAACCAATCGTTGCGAAATAATAGCGCGTAAATTACCAGAAATATCCTGCATTAATTTAGCGTGTGAAGATATTGGAAAGAAACCTAATACCCGATCAATTGCCTGATTGGCATTGTTTGCGTGCAACGTAGCCATTGCCAAATGCCCTGTTTGCGCAAATTCAAGTCCAAAATTCATAATTTCCGCATCACGAATTTCTCCCAGTACAATCACATCAGGAGCTTGCCGCAAAGTGTTATGCAGTGCAATTTCCCAGCCTTTGGTATCAACACCGATTTCTCGTTGCATCATCACACAGTTTTTATGCGGATGCACATACTCGATGGGGTCTTCGATAGTAATAATATGACCGTAACTGTTTTCATTACGATGGTCTATCATTGCTGCCATTGACGTTGACTTACCTGAACCCGTGCCGCCTACCATGATAATCAGACCGTTTTTTGCCATTATCACGTCTTTTAACACGGTTGGCAGTCCTAATTTATCAAAATTAGGTATTTCGGCCGCAATTACCCGCATGACCAAACCCTGACAGCCCTGTTGTACAAAGGCATTAACACGAAAACGTCCCAAATTTGGCGGAGCGATAGCAAAATTACATTCTTGCGTAGATTCAAATTCTTTAAGCTGCTTATCATTCATAATGCACTGCGTGAGTGCTTTAGCATCATTAGGCGATAACACCTGCTTCATCACAGGCATCATTTTGCCCTTGATTTTTACCGCAGGCGGGAATCCTGCGGTAATAAATAAATCAGAACCTTCCTTTTCCAGCATTAATTTAAGCAACTTAATGATTAAGGACATGGCTTCATTTCTTTCCATTAGCGTTCCCTTTGTGTACTGTGATTTGAAATGACGACAATGTAGATTTAGTTAAGCTCTATCTGGAATCCAAAACGTATTTTGGACTCCAGATAATAATTACCCCTAACTGCCCTGCTCTAATTTAAATGCCGCGTGTAACGCCCTGACTGCTAATTCTAAATATTTTTCATCAACTACCACGGAAATTTTAATTTCAGAGGTAGCAATCATACGGATGTTAATACCTTCAGCAGCGAGCGTTTGAAACATAGTGCTGGCAATACCTGCGTGTGAACGCATACCGACACCGACAATGGACACCTTAACAATATTATCATCGCCCGTCACTTTTCTCGCGCCCAACGCCGCGCAGGTTTGTTCCAATAGCGATTTAGCCCGTTGGTAATCATTACGATGCACGGTAAACGTAAAATCAGTGGTCGAATCATCGGCAATATTCTGCACAATCATATCGACTTCGATATTAGCATCTGCAATCGGCCCTAAAATTTTAAACGCCACACCTGGTAAATCTGGCACGCCCGTAATAGTTAATTTCGCCTCATCGCGATTAAAAGCAATGCCAGAAATTAAAGCACTTTCCATTTGTGATTCCTCGTAAGTAATGAGTGTGCCACACCCTTCTTTAAATGATGATAATACCCGCAATGCAACATTATATTTGCCTGCAAATTCAACTGAGCGGATTTGTAAGACTTTTGAACCTAAACTTGCCATTTCCAGCATTTCTTCAAAAGTAATTCTATCCAAACGACGGGCTTTAGGTTCGACGCGCGGGTCAGTGGTATAAACACCATCGACATCGGTATAAATATGACATTCGTCTGCTTTCAACACGGCGGCTAAGGCAACCGCTGTAGTATCTGAACCGCCACGCCCTAAGGTTGTGATGTTTCCATGTTCATCCACACCCTGAAAACCTGCCACGACCACGATTTTACCCGCGTTTAAATCCGCATGAATGCGTTCATCGTCAATACTGCGAATCCGTGCTTTGGTATGACTGCTATCGGTTAAAATTTTGACCTGACTGCCCGTATAAGAACACGACGCACAGCCCAATTCATGCAAAGCCATACTTAATAATGCAACTGTTACCTGCTCACCCGTAGAAATTAACACATCCATTTCCCGTTCCGTCGGATGCGCCTGCATTTCTTTTGCCAAACCGATTAAACGATTAGTTTCGCCGCTCATTGCTGACAAAACCACCACAATCTGATTGCCCAACTCATGAGCTTGTTTTACTTTTTCAGCGACGGCTTTAATGCGCTCGACATTACCAACCGATGTACCGCCAAATTTATAGACATAAAGTGCCATTTTTAAACCTGTTATCTGTTATTACTTACGTTCCTGTTTTCAAGTACGCTATGGTAAAAGGTTTTTGTGTTTTGATAAACCATTAATAACAGAAGTGAATGGTTATATAAGGGTGAATTTGGCATGAATTATCCATGTGGAGCAATATCGCCCATTGAATGCTCTTCCAGTGCTGACTCAATCATCGTATTCGGTAATGATTTACTGGGCTTAATACCCATGTCCCTCAGCATTTGCGCCTGTCGAATAACATTACCATTGCCAATCGTCAATTTTCTAAACGCATCATCATAGCTGTGTTGCGCTTGCTTAAGTCGGCCGCCTATTTTTTCAAAATCAACCACAAAACCGACCAGCTTGTCGTACAACTCCCCGCCGCGTTTAGCAATGTCTTGTGCATTGCGCGTTTGCTGTTCCTGTCGCCACAAATTGGCAACCGTACGCACCACAAACAACAAAGTGCTGGGACTGACCAACAGCACATTTTTTGCCCACGCCTCTTGCCACAATTCACTGTCTTCCGTAATAGCGAGCATAAAAGCGGGTTCGACTGGCACGAACATAATGACAAAATCCAGCGATTTAAGCTGATAAAGTTCCTGATAATTTTTGCTGGACAGTCCTTTAATATGGGCGCGAACCGAATCAAGATGACGTTTAAGCGCGACATTTCTGGCTAACTCACTGTCCTCATTGGCATAATCGTTATAAGCCACAATCGACACCTTGGCATCAACCACCAAATGCCTGCCTTCGGGCAAATAAATAATCACATCTGGCTGAGCGCGTGAGCCATCTTCGCGACCATGATTTTCCTGCGTTTTATAATGCTCACCCTTATTCAGCCCTGAATTTTCCAGCACCCGCTCAAGAATAAACTCGCCCCAGTTGCCCTGTGTTTTCGCCTGACCTTTCAACGCACTGGTCAGATTATGCGCATCCTGTGACATCTGTTTATTGAGCGACATCAACTGTTTCACCTGTTCGGCCAAGGTACTGCGCTCCTTGCCTTCCTGCACATAAACCTCTTCCACCTTACTTTGAAATTCGTGTAACTTCACTTTCAGCGGACTTAAAATCTGATCCATATTGGATTGATTCTGCTCGGTAAAACGTTTGCTTTTCTCTTCTAAAATATCATTCGCCAAGGCTTTGAATTGATCGCTCAACTGCGCTTTAGCATCATTAAGCAAAGCAATTTTTTCGCCGCTTTGAGCGCGTTCTGCGTCCAATTGCGTAGTGAGTTCAGCAATTTTTGCCATTAATGCTTGCTGATAATTGATAAGTTCCGATTTACTGGCGGTAAGGCTGTTTTTTTCCTGCTCCAGCTGCTGAATTTGTGCGCTTTGATGACGGATTGCCGTGTCAGAAGCACCGATTTTTTCCCGTTGATCGGCTAAAATGTGCTTGAGTTGCGCCTGTTCGGCCTCCAACCTACTGACTTTTTCCGCTAATTCAGGCAGGTAAACCACTTGTTCCGCTAAAGTAGCACTACGATTGCTTTCTTCCTGTAGCCGCGTTTGCAACAACTCCGCTTTTTCCCGAATCATCTTGATAACTTGCTGATTACGCGAATTTTCTTCCTGAGTCGCTAACAACCGCTCATTAAGCCGAACCGCTTCCAGTTGGCTGTTATTAACTGACGCAATCCGACCACGAAGTAGTAACCATACCGCTATCGCACCTACGGCAAATCCTATGATTAACAATGCGAGTAGCGTTATTGGTTGCATGAGTAAATATATGAATTAATTAACGCTATGTAGGCTTGTTGTGAACACTGGAATTTACACCAGACTGTAAATTGATTTATCGCTTTAAAACTCTAATTCTAAATTTTGTTCACAAAAATCAAATATAGCTGGCTCACTTTCTACATCATCGGAAAAAACAGCTTTAATTAATTGTTTGCAGTCTTCGTTGTCGGTACTAGCATCCCATACTAACGTTTCTGAGCCACCCGCCGCAATACCAGCACCAATGTCAAACGCACCCCATTTTTTACCGTTCTCAGAAACTAAAAGTTGTTTAATTTTATATTTAGTGGTGTTGTGTACTTTAAAAGAAATTTCGAGTTGAGATTCAGTATTAGGTTCAGGTACTTGTTGGCTGGCAGTATTGTTTGCATTGGGCAAATCTTCTTGACAGTCTAAACCAGGATAGCATTTAGCTTCTGCAACCGAGACTAAGAATAATGACGTTAAGCCGATAGCGATGATTTTAAAATTCAGTGTGGTCATTTGTTAATCTCAAAGAGTAAATACTAGATTCATACCTGTTTCAGCAACTTGCTGAATATTGTTATTGTTTGTTAAGCCGAGTTTATAACCTTCTAGCATTACTTTTGCGCGTTCTATCGGCGTACCGTGATGGCTGGGTGAATTAAAATGTGTGTCGCCTTTTAAATATAAGCTGTCGAGAAAGCCTTTAATATCAATTTCACCTCCGCGTAACCGTTTTAAACCCAGATAATAACCCGCTAAATAATCAGCGTGTAACTCTAATAATCTATCAGTGGGTTGTGATTGCGTTAAAAGTGAATAAAAATCACTTTGGTATTGAAATATATGTCCAAATTCATGCGCCATAATACCCGCTACCGCTAAACCGCCCCATTCATTACTGAATAATTCATCAGATAACAATTCAATACCAAAAGCCACTGTGCCTTTTGTATTGGGTATCCATGTTTCAGCAGTAGCAAACGCATTTTTCCCGTCACTGTCATCATAAAAACCGAAGCCTGGCAATATGTTAAAACTCTCGGCAGCATGAATTAGCTCCAAGTTAATACTACGGTCAAGGTCACTATTACCAGATGTTCTGAATAATTTAATATCATTCGCTTGTAACCCACCGCGTAACGAACACGCCCTAGGTACATCTTTTGCCCGCACACAAGTGTGATGACCACAAAGCAATGCGGCTGAGAATAAAGCAGTGCCTTTTAAGAATTTTCTACGGTTTGAATTCATGTTTTGCACTCCATAGTGAACATTATTCGGTGGCTTATACACGACTGCCAGTCCTTAAAGGCATAGGTATCTACACAAATTAACAATGAAAAATAGTATCATAATAGAATGACTAAAAAACACTCACAAACATTGATGCACGCTTGTCCAAACGCTATCAGCAGCTGGTTGAAGAATCCTTGAACGCTAATGATGCTTTAAGCTCCGGCTTAAGGTCGTTGCCCAATGAAATCAGCAGTTTTGCCAGTACGCAAGCGGCTTGGCGATTTTACAAAAATGACAGCGTTACCTTGCAAAAGCTACAAGAACCTTTGTTGCAAGCAGCGCACGATAGCGTTGTCACACATTGCAAAGACTACGGCTTAATCATACACGACTGGTCACGGCTGAACTACCGTAAACACCAGAGCAAACGTGATAAATACGCCATCAGCCATAAAA
>JAURYI010000088.1 GCA_030654015.1 Methylococcales bacterium
GAAACTTGTGTAGATACCAATGCCTTTGAGGACTGGCAGTCATTCCCAACGGTAACAAGTCATTTATTTTTCGCCTGAAAACTCGACAATGGGCGCATTTTCCAAGAGTTTCTGCACTACAGTGGTCATCAATTCAGTATCTATTTTATTCATAAACGTAGAGAAGGTGAGTGAAGCCAGTAATGAACGCAAATCACTTGCCCACGGTGGCAGGTAACGCGAAGGCTTGCACAGTCCCATAGCTGCCAGCTCGCACAGTGCGGGAATATCTTGTACATCCAGTTTGCCGCAGAATAATAAACGCAAGCAGTCGGAGCGTCCCGCCGAGAAAATGGCACGGATTACATTGCTCACCTGCAACAGCCCGAAGAGATAAACAACATCTTTGGTGAACGGTGCGCCGCCCGTAATGACTCCGCCGCGAAATACCCGCCGTGCATTTTCAAAAGACTGATCTGCATTGCCTGTGCGCTCAAGGAAATAGTGATAGATTTCCAGAAAATCCGCGCCGTCAATCGCCATTTGGATAGCAAATACGCGGTCTGCAAGTCGTTGTAAACGATCCAGTTCCATCGTGCCGCTGATAATTTCCGCGAATACGGCAAGACCTTCTTGAGTGCGCGTGGTGCTTGGATGTCCCGCGCCGAGAATCGGCAGGTCGGTCTGCGCACGACCGTTTAGTGAGGTCGCGACATGGATATACGCTTCGTGGTTCAATAGCTGCACAGCATCTCTATCGGTGAAGCGGGCATCACGGCGAATACGAATTTCGTCAGCAGTAGCTAGGGCATTGGCAGACAACGTATCGACTAACGTCACTTTAGGGGCATTTTCCCCAAAATGCAGGCTGACTGCCTGCTCAATTTCCCGCGCAACATCTTCGGCAGACAGATGGGCGGAGGGTGCGACACCCAAATCAATGCGGGCAAGTCCAGCGATAACGTCTTGAATGTTCTGTGCGAGTTCCAGAGAAGTAACGGGAATATAGCGCAACGGTGCGGTAGGTTCGCCATACACTTGCCGTGAATGCTCGAAAAAAACGGGCGTACCGATGCCCGCCAACATCCGTGCGCCCGTTTCGATGCTATTCGCCTCTCGCTCCAGCCATTGGTCGATGGGTGAAATGGGAATAATCATGCGGCGTGCTTCACGAATGATGTCGATGGTGGGTTTTGCATCGAAATGCGGATAATTAATCTCTGGTAATTCTTTGGCATTGTTGGCAAAAAAATCGTGTTTGACTGCTGCCGGCCAGTCAATGGAACGAAGAATTCTTACCCGCCGTGCGCCCTCATGGAGTAGATGCGCTACTTTGCGTATGCGTGCTTTTTCCTGTTCGATGCTGTTGGTCATGGTGAGTTTTCTCCTAAATACAATCCAGCGGTTATCAATGAATGAATAAGATTCATATTAATAGGCTGGAGTTCTGTCGAGGGTGAATTATTTATGCCGAGCTTCGGCAATGTGCAAACTGACTAAACGACTAATCATAATGGCCAGATAAAGTTGCCCGACAATCGCTTCGAGAATAGTTAGCCCACGCGCCTGTTTGGAGACGGCAAGTATATCGCCATAGCCCAGTGTGGTCAGTGTGACGAAGCTATAATAAAAAAAATCCCACATATCATCGCTGCGTTCTTCAATGCCTTTAAAAGAATTGGGCTGATAAATTTCCAGCAAATAGTAGGCAAATGCCCAGACCAGTCCGAGTAGCACAAACGCACACGCACCCCCCATAATCAAATCGCCTGTTACCTCTTTCTCTGTGAGTATATGCCGCAAAATCATTATCAGCATCTGAGCAATAAACAGCATGCTGAGTACGATTTGTAAGGTAAAAATACGTTGATTGCCAGACGCATAGTAGACAACTTTGAATAGGAAAATAAAGAATGCCAGCGCACAGGCGGTACGCAATACCAATTGCTGTTTGCTTAAGGCATAAATACCTGAAAGCAATACACAGCTCAAAAAAATATCCGCTAACAAGGTTGCACCGACCAAACCATCCAGAAGCGGTCGGAATGAAATCATAAAAAACAGTGACAATAGCAACAGACCGTATGGCCCTATTTTCTGCATACTGAGGCGAATAACTGCACGGATATTCATATTATTACCAATCGGGAGAACGCCATTTTTTACTCTTATCTTGCTCAGGTATGTCGAGCTGTTGTGCTTTCATCAAGTTGCCCCAATCGGTACGATTGGTCATTTGTTTTTTGACCGACTCAGGAACAAAATCCTGTTCAGTGCGGGTTTCCCAGCCGCCGCCTACCGATTTATACAGGTTGATTAAGTTAAGGGTAATATCACTGTTACTGCGCGTCAGTGTGTCTTGAGTATTGAATAAACTGCGTTGCGAGTCTAACACCCGTTGATAATCGACGATGCCTTCCTGATACTGATACAGTGAAAGTTCGACTGAACGCTTGGCGGTTTCATAGCTTTTTTGCAATTCCTCGCGCTGTTTTTGCGCGTTGACGAAACCAGATAATGCGTTTTCGGCTTCTTTGCCTGCGTTGATGACCGTATTTTGGTAGGTGGCAATCAAGGTTTGAAAACGCGCATCTTCAACACGGACTTGGTTTTTAATGCGTCCATAATTAAACAGATTCCACGATACGCTGGGCCCTACCGAATATTGAAAACTACGGGCATCAAATAAGCGACCCAAGGTACTGCCGCCCACAGTCGCATAAGTGAGCGCGGCATCACTGGCACTCAAGCTGATTGAACCCAACAGCGAAAAATGCGGATACAATTCTGCTTCGGCGACACCGATTAACGCGCTTTGACCTGCCAGTTTGCGTTCTGCCAGACGAATATCAGGACGGCGGCGCAGCATTTCAGCGGGTACACCAATGGCGGCTTGTATCGGCGCGACGGGTATGGGTTTATTTTGCGTTAGCGTGCTGTCAATACTGCCGACAGGTTTGCCCAATAATACACTCAAGGCGTTTTTAGTTTGCCGCAGTTGATTTTCAACAGGGGGAATGGAGGCGCGGGTATTGTTCAGCAAGGTTTCGGCTTGCAAATAATCCATTTCATTAATCGCGCCGCCTTTAAACAAGGCTTTGGCAATGTCTACCGTGCGCTGTTGGATTTTCACGTTTTCATACGCCACTTGTATCAAGGCTTCATTGGTGCGTAACAGCGTGTAAGTCCGCGCGACTTCGGCGGTTAATGACACTAACACGTCATCATAGTTGGCAATCGACGCATCCAGATTTGCCTGACTGGCTTCTACGCCTCGCCTGAGTTGTCCCCAGACATCCAGTTCCCAGCCGACACTTAAGCCTATGCCTGTTGATGCAAATACGCGGTCAATAAGTGAAGAGGTATTAGGCGCAAACGCACTGATTTGTTGTTGCGTAACATTGCCCGTGGCTTGTTGTTGTTGCGGATATTCATTGCCGACGGCAATACCCAATTGAGCGCGGGCTTCAAAAATACGCACACCAGCCGCTTGCAGGCTTAAATTTTGTGCGCGGGCTTCGGCAATGAGTTTATCCAATACAGGATCATTAAAAACTTTCCACCACGTTGCCAGTTGGGCATTGCGGTCTTTTAACGCAGGATTGTTCGCACTTACCCAGTTTTGTTGAACAGCAGCAATAGGTACAACATAATCAGACCCGACCAAGCTGCACCCCGTGTTGATTAATAAAGCCGAGATAAGTGTTGCCAAGGTTTTTTGCTTCATCATCATTGTCCTTTTGCCAGATTAAGTGGTTTCTCGGTTTTATCATCTGCTTTGATATTAAAAAAGATGCTGTAAAACACAGGGACAATAATAAGCACCAGCACGGTGGCAAAGCCCAAACCAAACACAATAGTCACTGCCATAGAAACAAAAAACGCATCGGTAAATAACGGAATCATACCCAGCATGGTTGTCCCTGATGACATAGCTACAGGCATTAAACGAGTTACCCCCGAAGTCATTACCGCTTGATAAGGCGTTTTGCCTTCTGCCAACTGAACATCAATTTCATCCACCAGTACGATAGCGGCTTTAATCGTCATGCCAGATAAACTCATTAATCCTAACAATGCCATAAAACCAAACGGTTGGTTGAAACTTAATAAGCCGACGGTTACGCCGATAACCGCTAATGGTACGGTCAGCCAGATAACCAAGGTTTTTTTGATGGAGTTGAACAATGCCAGCACAATAAACACCATGATGCCGAAAAACATCGGTATCGAGCCTGCCAGACTGGTATTTGCTTTCGCCGAGTCTTCCGCTTCACCGCCCCACGCCATGTAATACCCCGGTTTACCTTTAATCGGCCACAAATCGTTTTCTTTAACGGTCAGCGTTTTATTAGTAAAGTCGGCAGCATCGACTTCATGCCCGACTAGCGCGGCGGCATCGACCTCCACCGCTTGTTCAATGTTGGCTTTTACTTTAGCGAATAATTCACTGGGTAAGCCTGTACGCGGATCGGCATGAAGGCGAATCATTTTGCGTCTGTCCAGCCGCCATACATAAGGATCTTCAAATTCCGTGTTAAATCCAGAAACTACTTGCCCCATCGGAATCATAGATTTAGCGGCAGGACTCCAGATTTGAATGCCGTCCAAACTGTCCAAATCTATTCTTTCTGCCATTGGTGCGCGTGCCACAATAGGCAGTAATTCATCCTGCTCTCGATACACGCCGACTTTAGTGCCTTGAAACGTCGCTTCCAAGGTTTGCGCCAGTTCAGGTCTGCCGATGCCGATTTTACGGGCTTGGGTTTCCGCGATTTGCGGTCTGACCACTTTGATTTTCTCGCGCCATTCATTGCGGATTGCTCTGGCAGTCGGTTCGTTCAGCAAAATGTTTTCCGCTTTATCCGCCAAGTTTCTCAGTTCTTCGGCATCTGCACCATACAGTCGCAATTGAATTTTGCCGCCACTGGAAGGCCCAAGAACAAACAAACGCACATTGGCAATGGCATCAGGAAACAAATCATCAAACTCTTGTTGTATTTGCGGAGCCATCTCCTTAATGCGTGCATAATCATCGACATCCACCAGAACCTGCCCGAAACTGGGGTAATTTTTTTCGGGCGTGTAAGTCAATAAAAACCGCGTCTGACCACCGCCGATTAAGCTGCTTAAGTGCGTAACGCCGTCGTGTTTTTTTAACGCCGCTTCGGCAATTTTCAGGCGTTTTTCAGTTTCCCGAATATCGGTACCTTCAGGAAACCATAAATCCACATAAAACTGCGGGCGGGTGGAATCGGGGAAAAAACTGTTTTTAACCGAACCAAATCCGATTATTGCCGCGATAAATAATCCTACCGCCACCGCCACCACTATCCAGCGAAAGCGAATACACAATGCCAAGAATTTACTGTAGGTTAAATAAAAACCTTTGGAATAGGGGTCTTCTTCCTCACCCTCTGGCGCGCTGGGCGTGACTTTAAGAAAGGTTTTACACAGCAACGGCGTACAAGTGACAGCAGTCAGCCAACTCAGTGTTAATGAATATAAAATAACGCTGAACAGCGTACGACAATATTCCCCTGTCGAATCTTGCGATGTACCAATGGCGGCAAAGGCAACGATGGCAACAATTGTACCGCCCAGCATCGGCACAGCGGTTTGTCCGACAATTTCCACCGCCGCATCATAGCCCGATTTACCTTTTGCCATTTGCATACGCATACCGTCGGTAACGACAATCGCGCAATCGACTAACATACCCAAGGCAATAATCAATGCTCCCAGCGAAATGCGCTCCAAGGTAATGTGATTCATCTGCATGAAAATAAATGTACCCATGATTGTCACCATGAGTACCACGCCCAAAATCAAGCCAGAGCGCAAGCCCATAAACAACAGCAACACGCCCACTACAATGGCAACGGCTTCCGCAAGGTTGACTAAAAAGCCTGTCAGTGACACTTCAACTGAATTTGCCTGATGGGAAATAATATTCAGATCCATGCCGACAGGTCGTAATACCTCTAATTCTTTCAACCGTTGCGTCAACGAATCCGACATGGTAATGACATTACCGCCTTGGATGGTAGAAATAGCTAAACCAATCGCGGCTTGCCCGTCATAGCGTAATAAATTGGTGGGCGGGTCTTGATAGCCGCGCTTGATTTCAGCGACATCACGCAAATAAATCAGACTGTTGGATTTCGGGCTGGAACTGGTGATGAGCAAATCACCAAACGCTTGTTCTGATTGAAACTCGCCTGTGGGATTAATGGGAATAAATTCTTCACCTAACAGCATGCTGCCTGCATTGGCGGCAATATTTTTGGCTTTCAGGGTGTTATAAATATCCTGTGGCGATATACCCAATTGCGCCATTTTTTCGCGGCGCATTTCGACGTAAATCGCTTCCTTTTGTACGCCGTATAGACTGATACGCTTAACGTCTGTGGCTTTTAATAACTCACGTTGTAACAGCTTGGCATAATCATAAATTTCTTTATAACTGTAGCCTTCGCCTGTAATAGCATAAAAAATACCGTACACATCACCGAAATCATCATTGACTAAAGACGGTCCTGCACCTGGAGGTAAAGAACGTTGCGCATCATTCACTTTACGACGCAATTCATCCCAGACCTGCGGCAACGAGGCTTTATCAAATTTGTCCTGCATTGTCACCTGAACCAATGACAAACCGCGTGATGAACGCGATTCCACCTTTTTAAGCTGCCCCATTTCCTGCACGGCTTTTTCAATGACATTAGTGACTTCTTCTTCCACTTCTGCTGCCGACGCGCCCGAATACTGCGTGATAATGACGGCATCTTTAATGGTAAATTCAGGGTCTTCCAAGCGACTTAATTGTTGGTAAGAATTCCAGCCCACTACTAAAAAAAGCACCGTAATAACCCACGCAAGAAGACTTTTGCGTATTGTCCATTCTGCTAAATTCATAAATTTATGCTCTTGTTTTTTGTAGGCGGTTTATTCTGGTTTTTGTTGTGCTTGCAACCACAGTGCGAGCATCAGGGTTGCCCAGCCGCGCAGTGCAATTTCGCTGCTCAGACAAAAGGCAAGAAACCAAGCGGCAGAAGACGGCCATTGCATCCAGATAAAAAGACCAAATAAGATAGACACGCCCGCACCAATGCGGGTAGCAGTGACATTGGCACTGTTGATTGCGTAGGATATGATGATGCGGAAAATGCCCTTAATCATTAAAAAAGCAGCAATGAGCAGACTCAGTCTAACAGGGTCGTCGCCTGAGCTGAGTACCAGCAAAACGGCAACCACGACATCTAAAATGCCATTTTGTAAATTGAGGAAAAAATCTTTTAATTCTTTGGCAATCAGCGCGTCAAAACATTCCAGCAAACCCACCGCCAGTAAAACAAAGCCGCAGACAGGAAGCCATGAGGTATCGCGGGTATGCAATAACATCACGTTCGGTTTAAATATCGTCAACGCGATCAAGGTCACGCCGATAACCAGCATTAACACGCCGCGAGTTAATACCCGCTGCCAATCAGTACCCAGATGACTGAATTCGGAAAATTTGTCACGAAAACTCATGTTTTTATCCTGTTTTGAATGTCAAAAATATAGTGTAGCAACTCGGGTAATTACGAATGCAGTGCTTTATAACGGTCGATAGCGATATTTGCATTGAATAACATCCGTTCGCGTCCAAGTCGTTCAGCGAGTCCTGAGCGGCGTACTATCTCGAGTACGCTAGGATTCAATCCTGCCAGCCATAGTGTATGACCGTCACCAGTTGCACGCCGCTCGCTCTCTATTAATCTTTCCAGTGCTGAATACTCAATATTCGGTACTCGACTCATGTCCAGTACGATGATCTGTGGTTGGTATTGTGCGACCAGTATCTTTATCTGATTGCCTATATGCTGCACATTGACAAAATAAATACTGCCTTCTGGTCGTATGATAAGCAGTCCGTCAACAGTCTCATCATCAGGGTATTCAGGCGATAACGGGCGCAGTACATCGGTATTACGTTTGCGACCAATAACTGATACCCGTGGATGAGCAGTCTGACTTGACAGTCCTAATAACGAGACAATAATCGCCACGACAATTCCCTGTAGTGTACCGAATACCAGTACACCAACACAGGCTATGACTGCCCAGCGAAATTCCATTGCGCGTATTTTATAAATGGCAATAAATTCGATAGGCTGAATTAACGAAGCGGAGTAAACAATAACAACCGCTGCCAATGTCGCATGGGGTAACAAACCCAGCAAGGGAGCTAATAGCAACATAACGCCTGCTGCGGTAGCGGCAGTCACTAACGACGATTTTTGTGACATTGCACCTGCGGCACGAACGACAGCGGTTTGTGACGTGCCACCACCCGCTGGCATGGCAGAAAATAAACCGCCACCCAGATTGGCTATGCCAGTGGCAATAAGTTCTTGATTGGCGTTAAGCGGTGGTTCGGTGTTTTTGACAAAAGCACGCGCGGCGGCAATAGATTCGGTAAAACTCATCAAAGCAATACCCAATGCGCCGGGTAACAATTGTCTTACCAGATTAATATCAGGGAGTGTCAGTGAAGGTAATCCTTTGGGAATTAAGCCAACGGTGGCAACGCCCTGAGTATCCAGCCCCCAAAACCACGAAGCAAAAATCGCTCCGCCTATGACTACCAGCGGGGCAGGTGAATGGGGCGATAAACGTATCATGCCCAGCAATATCAGCAAGGTGATAACTGCTACCAGCAAGGTAGGGAATGACGTATGGGGGAGTTGATGAAAAAGTGAAAGTAAATCGAAAAAGAAACCCTGCTTGTCGATATGAACGCCTAATAACTTGGGTAGCTGGTCGAATATAATCACCAGTCCTACGCCTGCTTTAAAGCCGGTCAACACAGGGCTGGAAATAAAATTGGCAACAAAGCCCAGCCGCAATAGTGAGGCGAGTATTAACAATACGCCGACTAGAACAGTCAAGGTAGCCAGTGCGGTTATTAACTGCGCGGGATCGCCACTCGGTACAACCAGACCCAGCTGCGCCCCAGTGAGAATGCCCAGTGTCGTGGTCGAGCTGACGCTCAGCACTTTGGATGATCCCAGCAGGGCATAAAGTATCATCGGAATAAAGGCAGTATAAAGACCCACCGATACTGGCAAACCCGCGACAGTCGCATAAGCCATTGCCTTGGGAAGCACGATAGCTGCGGCTGTTAAACCCGCAATCACATCGAAGCGCAAAGCAACAGGTGCGGACGGTGGTATTGTATTTTGTGAATTCATGTTGCCTGTCTCCTTACTGTCAAATCACGGTAAATGTTTATCATGATAGTTGGTAAATACGCGCTCAGGTAGAGAAATACGCGGGTATTCGCCATTCTGCGGGGGTTACAGATTATTTTTGTCACGCAACAATTGTTCAAATTCTTTCAGTGGTAGCGGTTTACTAAATAAATAGCCTTGATAATGATTACACCCAAGAGCCTCGAGGAAGTGCCGTTGTACTTCTGTTTCCACGCCTTCCGCAATAACCTCCATACCCAGCGTTTGCCCGAGCGCGATAATAGTACGAATAATAGCGGCATCATTGGAATCGGTCAGGGCATCACTCACAAAGGACTGATCTATTTTTAATTGATCTAAAGGCAGGCGTTTCAAGTAAGACAGCGAGGAAAAACCTGTACCGAAATCATCCAGAGAGAATTTTACGCCGATGGCTTTCAGGGTATTCATCTTGGTAATGATATTTTCCACATTATCGACCACCATACTTTCTGTTAATTCCAGCTTGAGCCTGTGAGGATTTGCTGCCGTTTGTTTTAGCACGCTTAGTACCTGATTTACAAAGTCTGACTGACTGAATTGTTTAGCACTGACGTTGACAGCAAGTACCAAATGTTGAGTGGACTGATTCTGTTCCCATGCTTTTAATTGCGTGCAGGCGGTTTTCAATACCCATCGCCCAATCTGTAAAATCAAGCCTGTTTCTTCTGCCAGCGGAATAAAATCTGCGGGTGCAATCATCCCCATATCTGGATGATGCCAACGTATTAGCGTTTCTGCACCTGTTGCGTTACCTTTGTCATCAACCTGCATTTGATAATACAATTCGTATTGATCGTTAAGTGCCTTGCGCATCCAAGATTCCAACTGTACACGAAACACCAATGCCTCCTGTACCGCAGGATCAAAAAAGCGAATGGTGTTTTTTCCGCCTTGTTTGGCTTGGTGCATTGCCATAGTGGCGTGTTTGACCAATTCATCGACATTGACTTCATGGCTATGAAACAAGGCAATCCCGATACTGGCCGAGCAGCGGTAGGTGTAGCCTTGTAAATCAAAGGATTGACCGATAGCAGCAAGCAGTCTTTTAGCAATAGTCTCGGCTTGGGTAGCCGCCAAATCAGTTGTTTTATCCAATGTTTCAACTAGCACAACAAACTCGTTGCCACCTGTGCGAGCGATAGTATCATCCTCATGCACAGCGGCTTTTAAACGCAAAGAAACCTCAATCAACAGCAGATCGCCAATATCATGACCTTTGGTGTCGTTCAGAATCTTGAAGTCATTCAAGTCGATAAAGAGAATCGCGCCGTATCGGCTCTTTAATTTGCGCCGATTCCATATTTCGCCTGCCCAGAATTTGTCGCGATTCAGTGCCTCCCACATGGTGTCGTAAAACTGCTTATCCTGATTACCTGATTTAAGTAAGGCTGGGGTGCTACCTACCGCTTCCTCAGCACTGTATCCCGTCATTCGAGTGAACGCCTGATTGACCTTAAGAATGGTTTGTTTGGCATCTGTGATGACCATTGCCTCCTGTGATTCAAAAGCAATAGCGGCAATGCGTAGAGATTTTTCAGATTCCTTAAGCTTGTGAATATCAGTACAAGTGCCAAACCATTTATATACTTTGCCATTCTCATCAAATATGGGTATGCCTCTAACCAGCCACCAGCGATAGACACCATCAGTGCGGCGTAACTGGCATTCAAGGGAATAGGTAGCATTATTGTTTACCGCATTTTGCCAGGCATCCCATGCGCGTTGTTGATCATCAGGGTGAAAAGGCTTGTTCCAGCCGTGACCGCAACTTTCTTCCAAACTCAGACCTGTATAGTCTACCCATTGTTGATTGAAATAAATATTCCAGCCATCAGCGCGGGTAATCCAGACAATTTGCGGCATGGATTCAGCCAGCAAACGAAATTCTTTCTCGCTGGCGATAAGAGCTTCCTCTATCTTTACCCGTTCGGTGATAACCTCAGAAAAAAGGATGATACCGCCAATGTCACCTGTACTGGTTAGCCACGGGTGCATTTCCCAGTGTATCCAATCCACAAATCCGTTGGCTCGCACAAAGCAATCTCGCTCGCATTTTTCAATTGCCCCAGCTAGGCTGCGCTGATGGATCTCTTTCCACCGCTCAGGAAGATCAGGAAAGACTTCGTAATGACTGCGACCAACAAGAGTCTGCTCATCCAAGCCATAATCAATGAGCCAGCGGTGGCTGTGCGCAAGGTAACGCATATCACGGTCAAACATCGCAATCGCCGATGGCGAATAGTGGATGAATAAACGCAGTTTCTCTTCACTCTCCTGTAGTGCCGCTTCGACTTTCTTGTGTTCGGTGATGTCGCGGGCACTCACTACCGCGCCGACAATTACGCCGTTATCGTTACGAATGGGTGCGTAATTGTAGCTGCCAATCCATGTTTCACCCGTGTCTCTGTGTCGTAAAGTAAATTCGACACCTGTTCCTGTCTCACCTCGCAAGGCACGCGGTACGCATCTTTGATCCCAAGGCAGAAATTCGCCGCTGCTTGTTGAGTACATATCAATGAAATGAGGGTATTCCGCCAGCATTTTTGGGCATTCTTTTTTATTTCTAAACCTATGAAACGTTGCAAAGGCTTCATTAAATTCTATTAATTGACCCTCGGCATCGGAAATGAACACCGCATCGGTCATGCTGGCGAGAGCCGCTTCCAGTTTTGCCTTGCTTGCTTGTATCGTCTCTTCTGCCAACTTACGTTCCGTGATGTCGATATGTGTGCCAATCATGCGCAAGGGTTTACCCTCTTCATCGCGATCAATCACGATTCCTCGATCAATCACCCAAATGTAGCTGCCATTTTTGCAGCAGAAACGGTATTCACTCTGGTAAATGGGCGTTTTACCATCGAGACAATTTTGTACAGCGATGAGGACAGCAGATTTGTCCTCAGGATGGATTCGTTGCTCAAATTCCTCCAGTTCATTACCTATTTCGTCTTCAGAATAGCCAATCATCTCCTTCCAGAATGTGGAGTAAAACGCTGTGTTATTAACTATGTTCCAGTCCCAAAGACCGCCGCCTGACCCTTCGATAGCAAATTTCCAGCGGGATTCGCTGGCTTTCAATGACTCTTCTGTCAACTTGGGTTCGGTGATGTCGTACAGCGTGATCAAATGCGTGCCTGCAAAATTTTTTAGTATGGAGGCTGCGACCATAAATATGCGTACCGTGCCATTCTTGCAGGTAATATTTATTTCCATAGGTGCAAATGACTGGTTGCTACGAATTGCCTCCGCTAAATGGTTCTGCCAGTTTTCAATCACCCATTGTTGATAGTGCGGGTCTGGATAAGCACACGACCACCAGTTTGTCAGCGTGGGAATATCATCCAAGGTATAGCCGAGGGTTTGAATAAAAGCATGATTTAGATAGGTGATATTGCCTTGTTTATCATTGAGTGCCATTGGGACGGGAGATGCTTCAATAATGGCACTGAAGCGCGACTCACTGTCGCGTAAGGCGATTTCAGCCAGCTTGCGTTCGGTGATGTTTTCGTGACTCACAACAACCCCACCCACTGAACCTTGCAATGGCGATACCTTCATAGAAAACCAGCGTTGCTGATTAAGCGAATGGCATGGGTATTCTAAATAAAAACTTTGCTGCTCACCTGCCAGCACGGCGGTAATGCCGGCTTGAGCGGCGTTTGCCTCATGACTATCAGGTTGATTGGTGATATTTTTACAGGCGTTCAGATAATCAGCCCCTAACAGACCGTGACGCGGTTCTGGCAAACCATTTTCTGTGCCGAATTGTCGCCATGCCTTGTTGACCGCCACAATAATACCCTGCACGTTCAAGACAGCGATATGTGCGGTCAGTGAGTCCAGTACGCCAATATCAAAGGCATTGACTGTCATGCTGTTATTCATCGTAGGTTATAAGTCATAAAAAAATATTTACGTTTCAAAATAGATTGAACTCAAGTTAGTCAAACTTTCTGACAAACTGATTTTCCTGCAACTTGCTGACACCGCTGACAGCAATAATTTCGCCTTCTTTCAGTCCTGAACGGATACGAACGCTATCAGCACCGCTCAGTTCACCTGTGGTCACGTCACGACGATGTACAGTCATGGTTTTTTCATCCACGACCCACACGGTAGAATGCCCCGCATTGTCCGCTAAAACGGCAATCAGCGGGATAACCGCACTGCTTTCAGATTCAACAACGCTATTCACCTCGGCAAATTCGATACTGACAGTGGCGGTCATACCCGACAGAATACGAATGCCTGAGGGCGCAGGCATAGAGAATACGACGCGGTAGGTTTGGGTTTGTGAATCCGATTGTAAAGCGGCTTCTTTAAGTTTAAGTTCAAAGCGACGGCTGGCATCAGCGGCAAATTCGGCAAATACTTTGGGTCTGGTTTGTCGTATCGGAGTCATCATCATTTCGGGTACGTCAATGGTTATATCCACGTCACTGATATTTTGAATGCTGACCACCGCTTCTTTGGCTTTGAGTTCCTGAAAATTATCGACATATTTACGCGCTACGATGCCAGAGAACGGCGCACGCAAACTGGTATAATCCAACTGGTCTTGGGCGATGGCTAAACCCGCTTGAGCAGATTGTAAATCCGCCTTGGAGACTTTGAGCGAGGTTTGTTTTAACGAGACTATCGAATCACTGACCGCACCTGCATCGGTGGCTTTGATGTTGCGATAACGCTGATATTCGGCAGTGGCATATTCAACGGAGGCATTGGCTTTAGCAACCACACCTTTGGCGTTATTCAAATTACTTATAAAATCCCGCGTATCCAATCGCGCCACTAAATCGCCTTTTTTTACCCGTTGTCCTTCTTTGACAGGTAAATCAATCAGCGTTCCTGCGACCTGAAACGCTAAATCAACTTGATCCGCCGCTTTTACCGTACCCGGCAATTTTCGGGTTTGTGCGTTGCCGCTACTACTGTTGCCACTATCGCCGATAGTCATCAATTTAATCGGTCTGGCAGCGGTCGCCTTCGGTTGGTCTTCTGCTTTTTTGCTACAGGATGACAGGCATAAAACCGATAATGCCAGTAAAAAAGTTAGAAAATATTTCGATTTTTGCAGGCTGGTTCGCATAGGTCAAATATCCTGAGAACGTAATAAAAAGGGTTAAAAAAGGTAGATTCAACTAACAAATGCACGTTTTAGAACGTATTTTGATAAAGATACTACATGAGAAAAGTGATAATTGGTAGCGTGGTTTGTCACGCAGCAAGCGTTAAAAGAACACTCGGTTTCGCCCCGTACAACGACGAAGAATGATGACAACGGTGTTAAAAACACAGGATTATATCGGCTTGCCAACGCATCAATATGTTCAAACAAAGCATCTTTGTGATTGCTAAACTGCCTAATTTAATAGTATCAGGCATTAACAGGTGAAATGAGCAGTTAAAAACACTGGCTAACGGCTATCTTTAGTTTGTTTAGCGGCTGTGTTTTATGGATAATGTAGCCATCAGTTCAAGATTTTCAATAGTTTCAAGCAGTTCAATACAAAAGGTTTGGCAATATGACAGAGCTAATGAGTAACGGAATAGAATTAATGCTGGCTGGAATGACCATCGTTTTTTTATTTTTGGTTATGCTGGTAGGGGCGATTAATCTCATGTCGTTTTTAGTACAGCGGTTTTTTCCTGAACAACCGACAACTGCGATTCATGTCACGACAGGTGGCGTTGATAAACAGATTGTTGCCGCTATTACCGCCGCTGTGCATCAGTATCGAAGCAAGCATAAATAATTTTTTAACATTAAGCAGACAATATGACTCACTGAGTCAAAATCTATACAGGTTTCTGGAGAACTATTAAGAATGGCACGAGATAAAAAAAAGCCCTTAGCAATCACCGAAGTTGTTTTGCGTGATGCCCACCAATCCATCTTAGCCACTCGTTTACGCATTGAAGATATGCTGCCGATTTGTGAAAAACTCGATGCTATCGGCTACTGGTCGATTGAATCATGGGGCGGCGCAACCTTTGATGCGTGTATTCGTTATCTAGGCGAAGACCCATGGGAACGCTTACGCTTATTAAAAGCAGCTATGCCTAACACACCTCAGCAAATGTTATTGCGCGGGCAGAATATTCTGGGCTATCGGCATTATGCGGATGATGTGGTGGAAAAATTCGTGGAACGCTGTGCAGTCAATGGCATAGATGTATTCCGTATTTTCGATGCCATGAACGACATGAGAAATATCGAACACGCCGTTAAAGCCGTGTTAGCCACGGATGCTCATGCGCAAGGCACGATTTCTTATACGACCAGCCCTGTACACACCATCGAAACATGGGTGACATTGGCGAAACAAATTGAAGACATGGGTGCGCATTCTATCTGTATCAAAGATATGGCGGGTTTACTTAAACCTTATGAAGCCTTTGAACTGGTCAGTCGCTTGAAAAAAAGCACTAAATTACCTCTGCATCTGCATTGCCACGCCACTACAGGTTTAAGCGTTGCCACCATTATCAAAGCCGCTGAAGCAGGTTTGGATCATGCTGATACCGCAATTTCCTCGATGAGTATGACCTATGGACACAGCGCGACTGAATCTATTGTTGCCAGTTTGGAAGGCACACCTTATGCGACAGGGTTGGATTTGGTGAAATTGGAAGAAATTGCGCATTATTTCCGTAATATACGCAAAAAATACGCCCAGTTTGAAGGCAGTATGAAAGGTGTTGATGGACGTATTCTTATCGCGCAAGTGCCAGGTGGTATGTTGACCAACATGGAAAGCCAGTTGAAAGAACAGGGCGCGACTGATAAATATGATGAAGTGCTACGCGAAATTCCGCGTGTGCGTGCTGATTTAGGCTTTATTCCGCTGGTGACACCCACCTCGCAAATTGTCGGCACACAAGCCGTTATCAACGTATTAAGCGGTGAGCGATATAAAACCATTACTAAAGAAACCGCAGGGGTATTAAAAGGTGAATACGGCGCAACCCCTGCACCTGTTAATGAAGAACTGCAAGCACGGGTATTAAACGGAGCATCAGTCATTACTTGCCGTCCAGCGGATTTAATCGCCCCTGAGATGGATAAACTGATTGCCGAAGTTCAGGAAAAAGCCAAAGCAGAAGGTGTGAAATTAGCCGCTAACATTGAAGAAGATGCGTTAATTAACGGGATGTTTGCACAAGTCGGCTGGAAATTTATTGCCAATCGCGGCAATGCCGCTGCATTTGAAGCCGCACCTGCTAGTGCGCAAGCTGTTATTGCACCAGTGGTTAACAACAACCAAAAACCGACCGCCACTGAAACGTATGTTATCAATGTCGATGGTAGAAACTTTAACGTTGCTGTCAGTGCGGGTAATACCGATTTCATCATTCAACCAGCCGCAGAAACACCGCCCCCTCCAAGCGACGGTGCAGTCATTGAATCACCTATGGCGGGTAACATTTTAAAAGTGTTAGTCAGTGTCGGTAGTGTGATTGGTGCAGGTGATGTCGTTGTCATTATGGAAGCCATGAAAATGGAAACAGAAATACGCTCAAAATACACAGGCATAGTCAGTAGCATCCACGTTAAAGAAGGTGGTGCCGTGGCAGGTGGCGATCTGTTAATTTCGCTATAACGCTTTATTGAAGAGAACTTGCATGGAAAATCTTATTTCACTCTGGCACAGCACAGGACTCTACAACTTTAGCGCGGGTCAGGTATTCATGATGCTGATCGGCTTTTTGTTATTGTTTCTAGCGATTAAAAAAGGCTTTGAACCCTTGCTATTATTGCCGATAGGCTTTGGCGCGATACTCAGCAACATTCCCGTTGCAGGTATCGCCGAAGAAGGCGGGCTATTGTCTTACCTGTATTTTGGTATTAAAGCAGGCATTTTCCCCTTGCTCATTTTTATGGGCGTAGGCGCAATGACTGATTTTGGCCCGATGATAGCCAACCCTAAAACCTTATTATTGGGCGCGGCGGCACAGTTCGGTATTTTTGCGTCTTTATTAGGCGCGTTGGCACTCAACGTTATTCCTGGTTTGGAATTTAGCATCAAAGATGCTGCCGCTATCGGTATTATCGGCGGTGCTGATGGCCCGACTGCTATCTATGTCGCTTCAAAATTGGCTCCTGATTTACTGGGTGCAATTGCTGTTGCCGCGTACTCGTATATGGCATTAGTGCCATTGATTCAACCGCCGATTATGCGGGCATTAACTACCGAAGCAGAACGTAAAATTGAAATGAAGCAACTGCGCACCGTCAGCAAAACCGAAAAAATTGCTTTTCCGCTGATGCTGTTGTTTTTATCCATTTTATTACTGCCTTCTGCAACGCCGTTAATCGGTATGTTTGCCTTGGGTAATTTAATGAATGCTTCTGGTGTCGTGGATCGCTTAAGTCAAACGGCACAAAATGAACTAATCAACATCGTCACCATCTTTTTAGGATTGGCGGTCGGTTCAAAACTCAGTGCCGAAGCCTTTTTGCAAGTCAAAACCTTGGGTATTTTAGCTCTGGGTGCGTGTGCCTTTGCGATTGGCACAGCCTCAGGTGTCATCATGGCAAAAATCATGAACCGTTTCAGCACCACACTGATTAATCCATTAATCGGCGCGGCGGGGGTTTCCGCTGTGCCAATGGCGGCGCGAGTTGCCAATAAAATCGGCTTGGAAAGCAACCCGCATAACTTTTTATTGATGCACGCAATGGGGCCTAATGTAGCAGGCGTGATAGGTTCAGCGGTTGCGGCGGGTGTATTGTTGAGTTTAATTAAATGACCCATGTGAATTATTAGCCTCGTGCGTTAAGTAATCCGCTGCACCGCAGAAGCAAACACTAAAGACCTGATGGATTTTAAAGTTCTGTCAGGTCTTTTTTTATGGCATTGATGCTAGTAGTCAGTCCATTTTATTATGACGGTGTGATAAAGACCTGCGAGGTTTTTAAAACCTCGCAGGTCTAAATAACTTTACCCGTAATAACTAAACTGACGGTGTACTAGGTTTGTATTCCACCTTACTCGAAAACGTTTATACAGTTACTTATAAAATTAATGAGGATTTTATTCATGAGTATGACGAAGTTTTTATTACTATGCGGCAGTGCATTCATGGTCACTGCGTGTACCGAAATGCCGTTACAAAAACAATACCAGCACGCGGTTAAAGATGCGGCTTTTGTTAAAGCTAAAGAACGCACCACTAAATTGTGGGCTATTAATTTTAATAATCCCAAGTTGGTGTGGAATGCGGATAAAAGCAAATTGCTGGTGGTGACGTGGAAAAGCCGTGCGGCTTACGATAAATTTATCAAATCCAGCGTCCAAAGCCCCAGTAATCCTGATTACGCGCTGTGGGTCACTGCCGCGCCGCAAGTGAAAGCATTTTGTCAGGCTTATGAACATGACACCGACGAGGAGCTGAACACGCGCTTAAAGCAATATCTGGGCTTGGCACCTGATTGGCAATATGATGTGTTTGTGGAAATGTGGGTCAGTCCTGAACAGTTGTTCCGCCCTTGTGTTGATCCTGAAACCTCAGATACGCAATGCGAAGTTAAAGTCCCAGAAAAGTTTCCCGCAGTTGCGAATATCGCCGATTACGGTCAGTTTTATAAGAATCTGTATTTTAAAAGTTTTAGGGAATCGGCAGGTGTGCCGTGGACGGGATTGGGTTATACCTACGATTGGGGCAAAGAGCAGGGTGAAATCGGTGCCAGTGAGTTTATTTTACAGCCCAACTCGCCGTATCAAATCAAACAGGTGCTAACGACGCGCGAGTAT
This sequence comes from Methylococcales bacterium, assembly GCA_030654015.1. GTDB lineage: Bacteria > Pseudomonadota > Gammaproteobacteria > Methylococcales > Methylomonadaceae > UBA4132. The sequence goes on from JAURYI010000088.1 coordinate 19,019, forward strand.
TGCGCAAAACCGCATTAACTTAAGAGCGGCAATCGGCGGGTGCTAATTTTGCATCCAGATTGCCGTGTGTACCACGGTTGACCGCAGGCGGATTGGCGGAATTGCATTCCCAAGTAATGTGCTTGATTTTAGCGGTGTAGGTAAAATCAAGCGGTAATTCATGCCCGTTACTGTCGGGTTGCGTGGGGTCGGCGATACGAGGCGACAGGATGAGTTCGTTGTGGGCAATAGGGGCAATAGTGGGGGCAAAGGTAATGATTATTTCACCCGAATGACGCGCAGGCAGGGTGAGCAGTTGCCCGTGTGAGCCTAAACTAATGCCTGTGGTATCGGTAACATGAATACCCATATCCATGACCGCTTCGGTGGGTGCAGGCGGAGTCCATACTGAGGTGACGGGTACATTATCGATGGCATTATGCACGACTGCTGTTTTCGCGGTAGCCGCTAATATTAAACCTTCGCTCACTTTCGCTTTTTTAAGGTAAGTTGTATAAGCGGGATAAACAAATAACACTAACATTATCATCAAGGCAATGACGATGGCTACTTCGATTAAGGTGAATCCTTGTTGTGTCAGTTTGTTCTTCATTATTAGGGGTGCTGTGAAGTTAAGTGTTATCGCCATATAAAAGTTTAGCACATTGTGTGCCAATTCTGTTTATCGCACAAACGCATTGCAGTAGCGCGGAGTTTATGCTTTATTGATAATATTAAATTGCTATTTGGGTACGCAATAAAAAAATTATAGTATGAATTTTGTCATATTATGACTAAAAACCCTACTGTCAATTGGGCTGGTTTTGCTGGCAGATGATATCTTCAAACACTTGGTTTACTCCTTAAATGATGCTGCAAAAAATACCCTACCAAGCCCTACTCGATACACTGCAACAGAAAGGCAACTTGTCTGCTATCGAGTTAAAAAAAGTCGAGCGAGTGCAAAAAACCACGGTAGCCGACAGCTTGCCGCAGTTAATTGTTAAATTAGGCTTATGCTCTGAGCTGGATGTGGCAAATGCCTTTGTTGAAGCAGGGCAGTTTGAAAAGGTCATCGCAGGACAATATCCCGAAGAACCCCAATTACCTGAAAATATCTCGTTACGGTTTTTAAAAAATTATCATCTGATAGGTCTGGGTGAGGCTGATGATACGGTGACAGTTGCCTTAATGGATCCCGAAGATTCATTTGTACTCGATGCGTTACGCTTGGCAACAGGTAAACAAGTGATTGCCAAAGTCGGTTTGTTGTCGGAAATTGATGCTGCATTGGAAGTGCAGTATGGTCAAGGTCGCTCAAAAATAGATAAGCTGGTTGACGATTCAGGTGACTATGACATCGGCGAAGAAGACCTCGAACATTTAAAAGACCTCGCCAGTGAAGCTCCTGTGATCAAAATGGTCAACTTGATTATGCAGCGAGCCATTGAGCTGAAAGCCTCCGATATTCACATTGAACCCTTTGAACAAGCCTTAAAAGTGCGCTTGCGGGTTGATGGCGTGTTACAGGACATTAACGCGCCGCCCGTCAAATCCACAGCAGCCGTGATTTCGCGTATCAAAATTATGGCGAAACTCAATATTGCCGAACGCCGTTTGCCGCAAGATGGCAGAATCAAAATCCAAATGTTAGGCAAAGAACTGGATTTGCGTATCTCCACTATTCCCACTATGTATGGTGAAAGTGTGGTGATTCGGTTGCTGGATAAGGACAATACGGTACTGGATTTTGCCGCGCTGGGCTTTTCGGATAAACATTTACAACAATTTACCGATGTACTCGCGTTACCGCACGGCATTATTCTCATTACAGGCCCTACGGGTAGCGGTAAATCCACCACGCTCTATGCCGCGTTAAAGCAACTCAATACCACTGCTAGAAAAATCATTACTGTTGAAGATCCTGTGGAATATCAAATGGAAGGCATTAACCAGATTCAGGCAAAACCGCAAATCGGCTTAACCTTTGCGGTTGCTCTGCGTTCTATTGTTCGACAAGATCCTGATGTGATTATGATTGGCGAAATGCGTGATTTAGAAACCGCGCGGATTGCGGTGCAGTCGGCTTTAACAGGGCATTTGGTGTTATCCACTTTACACACCAATAATGCTGCGGGCGGCATTACGCGCTTATTGGACATGGGCTTGGAAGAGTATTTACTCACCTCGACCGTAAACGGCATACTCGCGCAACGGCTGGTCAGAAAACTCTGTGTTGAGTGTAAACAGCCTTATTCGGCATCGCCTGAATTAATCGACGATATGCAGCTACGTCGATTTGCGCCAGCAGGCGATATTGTGCTGTATCATCCTGTGGGCTGTCCTGCTTGCGCGGGCTTAGGCTATCGTGGACGAGTCGCCATTATTGAGTTTTTACCCATGAGCAACGCAATCAGTAAAGCAATTATGGCGCATGAAGATGCGGGTGCTATTCAAGAGCTTGCTATTTCTGAGGGCATGATGACGCTGTATGACAATGGTCTGGATAAAGTCATGCAGGGCATTACCACCTTGGAAGAAGTCTTGCGTGTTACCTCGGTTGCCTGATGCAGTTATTTTCTTATAAAGCGGTCAATAGTCTGGGTATCACCGAAGAAGGCCTGCGTGATGCGACCGATGAACAGACCTTGATTATTGCCTTGCAGGCAGAAGGCTATATGCCTATTCGTGTTGCCCCCGTTAATGCGAGGTCATTTTTAGGGATAAAAATGCGGGCAAAATCCGCACAGTTATCCAGTAAAGACGTGACCTTATTTACTCGTGAACTAGCGGTATTGCTGGAATCAGGCTTGCCTTTGGATCGCTCATTAACCGTGTTAATGAATTTAACCGAAGATAATATACCGCTCAATAACCTTATCATGCGGGTACTGGATAAAGTTAAAAACGGTGCGTCATTAACCGATGCCTTGGAAAGACGCAAATCAGGCAATAGACCATCATCAAAACTGTTTACCAAGTTTTACCTGAACATGATACGCGCAGGTGAGGCGGGTGGCAGTTTAGGTGAGGTATTAACGCGCTTATCCGATTACATGGAAAGTGCGCAGGAATTAAAAAGCACCGTTAGCACCGCGTTGATTTACCCTGCCATTTTATTGGTAATGTCGTTTGCATCGTTATTTATCATGTTGATTTTTGTTGTGCCGCAATTTACCGAAATGTTTGAAAGCGCGGGTAAGGCGTTGCCTGTATCAACCCAGATTGTTGTCGGCTTAGCAGACGGACTGCGCAGTTACTGGTGGCTGTTAATAGGTATTTTTGGCAGTGCTTATTATTACATGACCGTGCAGTTAGCCAATCCGCGCACCAAAAAAGTCTGGGATGGTCGCTGGTTAGCTATGCCGTTATTCGGCAACGTGATATTGGATAAAGAAATCGCCAGTTTCAGTCGCACACTGGGGACGCTGTTAAATAATGGCGTGTCGCTGTTGACCGCGTTGGGCATTGCACGCGAAACCTTGGAAAATCTGGTGTTGGTAGATGCCGTTGCCGATGTGCAGGAGCAGGTCAAGGAAGGTAAAAATATGTCTGCCGCACTGCTGGAAAAAAATGTCTTTCCTAAAATGGCGATGCAAATGATTAAAACGGGTGAAGAAACGGGACGTTTGGAAGAAATGTTACTGCGGGTAGCGACTATTTACGATAAACAACTGAAAACCTCGATACAACGCCTGTTGGCGGTGTTAGAACCTGCGTTAATTCTCAGCTTAGGCTTAATGATTGCAGGCATTATCGTGTCGATATTATTAGCCATCCTGAGTGTGAATGATTTGGCGTTTTAAGGTTAAAGTTGGGGTCTTAGTTATGACTGCCAGTCCTTAAAGGCATAGG
>JAURYI010000089.1 GCA_030654015.1 Methylococcales bacterium
CCATCTCAATCGCTTCGGACTGTTCGAGTTAAAAGAGCGAAATCCACTGCCAGTAGACTATGAAATTATGTTTGGAATGTAGGTGCAATAGGGCTTACAGAGGACTAATAGCAATTTACGCACGAATCCTTACGCCTAGCCTTCATTGGTAGAAAAAACTTTGCCTGATTCGGTAAAGAATGAATCTATATCGCTCTTTTGTAGTTGGCTTGCTGGGTCGTAAAACTTGCATTGAATAGCGCAATAATCGCCTGTGTAGCGTTCCCGTGCTACTAAATCAATACCAACATCCGTGCCGTGTCTATCTTGCCATTCACTCCATAACCATACATCACTGTATTTGTCTGCATACTGCGGATCAATGACTAGGTAGTTTGCAAATAGTCGTTCAAATTTATCGCCTAGGTCGCGATTTGAAGTGGCTAGTTGTCTGAATTCGTTGAGTAGGGTTTGTAATGGGGTCATGAGTTAGTGTATTTCGGTTATGAAAAGTAGGTTGAGCGTGAGTGTATGGCACTTATGCTGGCTGCTATCACACCATTTACTAATGCTTTTATAAGCCTTAAATAAGCTCATTTTGCGAAAATAACTTATTACTGCGTTTTACCATTAATAAATGCTTTTTGTGTCTTAAATAGGCTTTTATGGCGGTATTTTCACTTAGTTTGGAAATAAGAGTGCTTCGTAATCTCGCGCTCCGTGCAGGATATGGATAATTTCTATCAGATTTTTATTAACCCGATAGAAAATCAAATAATCCCGATGTACACATCGCCTGATACCGTGGCTTTCGTAACGGGGTATCAGTGGAAAGGCATTCGGCATATCTGCAAGTGTGTCACAACGGTCAAGCAGTTCATCAACAAAAGTAATGGCTCGCTTGGGATTGTGTGGGCGAATAAATTCGCCAATCTCCATTAAGTCCGCTTCGGCTTGGTCTGTGATAACAACTTTCATACGTCAAAACGCTTGTGTAGTTGTTTGCGGACTGTTTCGACTGATTGTGTCCGTCCGCTTTCTGCATCGGCAATGCCTTTGGTGATAGCTGTATCCAGCATAGCTAAACGCTGATCGCGTTCCATCCAGCCGCGTAAGGCTTCGCGTATGACTTCACTGTTAGAGCTGTAAGTTCCTGCGCCCACTTTTTCACGGATAATGCGCACCATTTCGGCGGGGAGGGTGATTGATAATTTTTCGGCTGTTTGCATGATATTTCTCTGGCTATCGTTGGTAGTAGTAAATGCTATTTAATACTACTAAATGCTTTTGTTGTCCAGTGATTGTTGCAATTCATTACAGACTGCTTTTTATTAATTATTTAAAAACAGGTGTGGATGATTGAATGGGGGTTAGTGTTAAAGACTGTTAGGGTTATTAACTAACTGGCTGTTGTTTTTGATTTGTGTGTTTTCAGTTGTGTTGGTTTTTTAAACGTCCGCATCCACACAACACAAACACAAATTTTTTTGAGTTATCAACAAGCCCACGCGGTGTTCTTGTGTTCTTATAAATGTTCTTATGTGTTCTTGTGTTTTCGCGCGCGAACCTTATATATGGCGAAAGGTGACAAATTCAATCCGAAAGGTGACAAATTCAATCCCGAAAAGTGGCAAATTCCCCATTCAATCCACAAACTGTGGATAACTCAAAAAAATTTAATAAATTCAATAACATAAATAGATTGACAATCTATCGTTAAAAGTGACAATAAAGATATTTATAATGCACCGTTAGTGATAAACAGGGTAAATAATCATGCCAAAAACACCTAAAACCTATCTCAAAAAATCCGTCAGTCCTATCGCTGTTAAAGCCACTGGCAACCCTTGGAATACTTCCAGCGTAGCTCAATCCACTGTGCCATTGCCTAATGACGTGATTATTACCAAGATTGATGGGCCTTATACGGAACGTGATAGAAAATTGTGGGCATTTTTAGTGGCGGCGATTTGGGATGATTTGGGTATTCCAAAAATTCATGAAATACGGGTTGCCAAAATCAACGCTGTTTTTGAAGCATTGGGAGGTGATACCTCATCGGGTTGGATATGGGAGAGTGTGAGACGCTTATCAAAGACCATTATTGAATGGGAAGGTGGTGAAGACGGTAAGCGGCTTACATTTATGGGTGTTTCTAGCATGATGAGTGGGCAAATCACTAAAGAATCACGCGCAACGGGTATTTTGCGCTTTGAAATCTCCGCGTTACTCGGTGAGGTGATTAAAACCCCCTGTCGCTTTTCACGGCTACGGCTGCATTTTATGATTGGGCTATCGGGTAAATATGCGGTCACACTTTATATGCTGCTGGAATCGGTTGTTAATATGGATACCCCTGTTTTAGAGTTAGCATTGCCACAACTTCGGCAATGGCTAAAAGTGCCAGAAGGAAAATTAAATCGATGGGTTGATATTAAACGCCGCACCATTGAACCTGCCCTAAAACAAATCAACGAAAATTCAGAAACGGCAGGTTTTAGTGTCACTATGGAAGAAATCAAAGAAGGTCGCGCCGTGAATCGGGTGCGCTTTATCGTCACTAAAAGCAAAGTGCGATTAAGTGATGAAAAAAGCCTACAGTCTAAGCCAGAAACCCCCGCCTTCTTTGAACCGCCAACTTCATCAACCTCTACGCTACATCTGCCCACTTCGGCTTATGAAGAAGCTAAAAAGGTTGCATCTGGCTGGGATATTTACGAACTGGAACGGCAATGGCGAGAATGGATGAAAAGTAAACCAGTCCCTAAAAATCCATCTGGAGCATTCGTTAGTTTCTGCAAGAAAAAAGCTATGAAACAGGCGCAGCCATAGCACTATAACAATAACTGAGTTAGAACGGTTTATCGCCGCGTAGTGGTTTTTTCTTGTCAGATTCTGGCAGTAAATCAATAACCAAGCAATCAAGCGCGGCGGCGATACTGCGCAAGGTGTTAATTTTTGGGTTATCGTCTCCGCCTTCTAATTTACTAATCATGGCTTGAGTAACGTTAGCTTTGGTTGCTAGTTCTGATTGATTCCAGCGTTTAGCCTCACGGCGTTGTTTTACATTTTGTCCGATGGTCATTTTGCGGTTTTCCGTCGTTTGCTAGGGGTTGGGGTGGGCTTGGCTTGTTCCTCGCTTATATCGCTAAAAAGGTCTTCATTTTGCCTGTCCGCTTGGGGGTTGGGTAGTTGGCTATTATCTTTGACTGTACCTATTTTATCCATCAGGGTTTTTAACATCGTTTGCAGTTCTTGACGCTCTGCCTTGATTGCGCTTATTTCAGCGATTGCGCGGGTTTCGATGTCGGCGGCGCGGCGATCACTGGCTTCACGTTCGGCGGTTTGTTTGGCTAGTGTTGAGCGTAAGGCGTTCGCGTCTGTCTCGGCTTGGTGTCTGGCGGTTTGTTCGCCTGTTAGTAGGCTGGTGAGTTGTTCGACTCTGGCGAGTAGTTCTGTTCGGGCGGCTTCGGCAGTTTCGGCGCGGTGGGTGGCTTGGGTGCTTGCTAGGGTCTGGGCGTTTAGCTCGGTTTGTAGTGTGGCAAGTTCGGCGGTACGGTTTGCCAGTTGTTGGGCTTTGCTGTCAATCTCCGCTTGTGCTGCATCCCGTTCGGCTTTGACTTGTTCGAGTTCTTCGGCGGTGGTTTGTAGTTCTGCCAAGGTGTCATCGCGTTCGCTTTGGGCTTCGGCTATTCTGGCATTGGTGGCTTGTGCCAGTTGTTCCAGTTCGGATTTGGTCTCGGCTAGTGCTGCATCCCATAGTTGCGTGGCTGCATTGTGCAATACGTCAACCAATGAAGCGGGTAATGGGGTGCGCTCGATGGGCTGAGTCACTTGTAAAACTTGCCGCTCTTTCCAACGGCGTAGGGCTTGGCTAATGGTAGTCATTGAACCGCCGCCAATGGCTGACCATACCGCTCTGTTAGTGACTTTTTCACCGTTCGCCGTCAGTTGGTCGGCGATTTCAAACACCGTTTCATCGGTCACAATTCTTTCTATAGCCATAATATCACCTCATTTTGTTATGATAACGTTTTTGTTATGATAACGTTATCATAACAAAATACAAGCCCTGCGTTATTGTTACACCATCGCTGCCTTTATGCGCTGCACGACTGACGTTCCCACGCCGTGCAGTTTTGCGGTCTTGAGTATTCCCGTGCCGTTGGTTAGGGTTGCGCGTATTGCGTCCTCGATGTTTGCTTTCGTTTGGGGTCTGCCCAATATCACGCCGTTGGCTCTGGCTCTGGCAAGTCCAGCATTCACGCGGTCGCGTATGATTGAACGCTCGAACTCGGCAAAAACTCCCAACATTTGAAACATTGCCTTTCCCGCTGGCGTTGTTGTATCAATGCCCTGCTGGTGCAGATAAAGGTCAATGCCGTAACCGTGAATGTCAGATAAAAAACTTGTTAAGTCTTGCAAGCTACGCCCTAAGCGGTCAACGCTCCAAGCTCCTACGATGTCGAATTTTCGCCGCGCTGCGTCTTTAAGCAAGCGGTCGAAAGCGGGGCGTTTATCACGCCCCTTTGCACCGCTAATTCCAGCATCTTCATAGATTTCAGTGATTACCCAGCCTGAACGTGCCGCCACGTCTAAAAGCTCACGGCGTTGGTTATCGGTTGTTTGTTCATCAGTTGAAACCCTTATGTATAAGGCGGTGCGTTTTGCCACGTTACACCTCGTAATCGTTTACTTCGATAAGGCAATCCAAAACCTCTGGATTTTCAGCTCTTACTATTTTTTCGGCTTCTTGTTGTGAACGCATTTTTTCGACTAAAAAACTTCCTACCTGACCGTTTGGCATTTCCCAAAGAAAATCCCAGTCTCTAAGTTCACCTGCATTTGAGTTATTCATTTTGTTTTCTCCAGCTTCAAAAAAAAGCGCGTCCGTGCGCGGTGTTTCCTAGTTTTCGCTGGTGCTGGCTTCTGCCAATTTTTCCCAGCGGTCAAAAATTCCCCTGAAGGAATTTTCTAGTGTTGCCGAATTTTCAACATCGGCGGCAAAGTACAATTCAGCGAGGCGGCGTTCAAATTTGCCGCCTTGGTCAATCATCAATTCCAGTACAGGATTTTTAATCATGGTTGTTCTCCTAGCTATGCGTTATAGACCAGTTTAACGTATGGGTTAAAGGGTGACACGAAAGCCGCAAATAATAGGGCCTGGTGGTCGGTGTTTTCGGGCGGGTTTTCCGTATAGCTACTTAGTCGTGATTTTTGGTATTATGTCTGCTCCGTTGTTGTCCCCGTGTTACTAGCACGGGAACGGTTGAAAGATAGAATTTAAGCCGCCTTAAACAAGCGGCTTTTTTATGCGTCCAGCTTTACGATTTCGGTTTTCTTAATCGAACCTACAAAACCGCATTGGTTAGCCCACTCGATGGCTTGCGCCTTTGCTTCTGCTCTCGATTTGGCAAAAAATCGGCAACCATAAGAACCGCCTTTACTAAAAATCAGCGTGACATCAAAACGTTTCATTGTTCGCCCTCTTTAGGGATCACACGCTCGAACGTGTTTATGTCAAAAAATGCGCTGGATGATAAACCGCTAGGCTGTACGGCTTTGCGTCTGAATAATTCCCAACATTCGGCGGTTGTGCCGTCATAGCGGCAAACGGTAACGGGGGCGGTTTTCACGCCATAATTTGCCATTGTGTCACCAAAATAGCGCATAGTTGAGCGGGTGAAAAAGTGGCTGGATGTGCCTCTGTTTTCCACTTCTTGTTTAAGCCGTGCGGCTGTCATTGCTTGCTTGGTCATAACGTCTCCTTAAGCGGCTATCGCGCTGAGTTCGTTTAAAAAATCGTACAGTTCGGAACGTGAAACACCCAGAACGCGCAGGGCTTTAGCCGCTGAGCGTTGGCAGGTTTGCCACGTTTTGTAAGCCGTGCGGCTGTCGGGGTCGTAACCGAAGTTCCCGCAAAAATCGTTGAATGAATCCAAACCGCTGACCGCATCACCAATGAAGCAATAGAGCGCGTTTAATGCGTCGTAACGGGTGCGCAGTTCGGGCGACCTCATAGAAGCCCAGAATTTAAAGCTGGTGCGCTTGTGGGTGTCCGCGTTGTAAACGCTTACGCGGTGATTGTTGTAATTATTGGGCATGAAAGGCGCGGCTTCATCGCCCACATAAACCGCGTTTATGCGGATATTTTTAAATTTTGCTTTGCACATAAGAACCACCAAAAAAGTAGAAGGATTGGATGGTTGCTTAACAAGTCGGCTGGCAGGGTTTACGCCAAAAAACAGCAACCTGACCGCTTGAAAAGCAACCATTGAGAAGGTGAAACACTTGCCAGTTGTTCGGACTCAGTAAGCGGCACACAGGAATTGATTACACCCAACTAACAAGCAACCTGACCGTGTGAAAAACAACTATTAAGTTTTGCGGTTTTTTCATATTTAGAGACACCAAACAGACCGCCTAAAGTGTCTTAAACAGCTTCCTTACTGGTGATTATTATAACTTAAATTATAAAAAATAGCACTAAGTCGTTGTTTTTAAATGAAAATAGATTATTTGTTAAATTAGACGGGGAACGTAGGAAACCACACGAGGCCGCGACCAGCGGCAAGCGAAGAACCGCCCCCGCGTAGCGGGGGCGGTGTGAGCGCAGCGAACAAAGACAAAACCAATGAGGAACAATTCAGCGTAGCCGATGACCACACCCAATAAGCACGAAGTGCCAACGGCACGACCTCGAAGAATGCGCCGATTATTCCCCGAAGGGGCGCACGCCCCGCGTAGGGGCAGCACGGCTCCGTTTTGATAAAACTTTTTCGGCGAACGAAAAGTTTTCGCCGTCCGCGTAGGACGATTTTTAGGACTTACGGGTGCAGGGTGGTAAACCCTGCTGGGGGGTTTGGGGGGCAAAGCCCCCCATTTAGACACCTTCCTTGCTGCCGCAGGCTTCTTTAAAGGAATCCTTACGCCTAGCCTATTTGTACCGTTCCTGATATTGCAAAACCAAACTATAAATGACAGGAAACACGAGCAAACTCAATATCAGCACCGTTAGCATTCCGCCCAGCGCAGGAGCGGCAATACGCTGGGTAACATCTGCACCCGTACCCGTTGCCCACATGATAGGGATAAGCCCTACGATATTCGCTAACGCGGTAATCGCCACAGGTCGCACTCGCAAGGCGGTAGCATTTTCAGTGGCTATCCTAATTTCCGCAGCAGTCAAAGGAGCTTGTTTGGTCTCGCGCAGTTTTTCGATTTCAATATCAATAAAACTCAACACCATCACGCCCGTTTCGGCTGCCGTGCCAGCAAGCGCGATAAAGCCTACATAGACGGTAATTGATAAATCGTATCCCAACAAAAATATAAACCAAATCCCACCCACTAAGCTAAAAGGGATAGTTAGCATCACCAGAACAGGTTCGGTGATATTGCGAAACTCACAATACAACAGGATAAAAATCAACAACAGGGTAAACGGTACAACAAGCTGTAGCCGCTGCGCCGCTCGCTCCATGTACTCAAATTGCCCAGACCAACTGACGGTATAACCTGCGGGTATTGTGACTCGTTCTGCTAAGGTTTTTTTTGCCAACGCAACATAACCACCGATGTCAGAGGTTTTAATATCCACATACACCCACGCATTAGGTCGGGCATCTTCGGTTTTAATCACATCGGTGCCGCGTGTAAATTTAATGTCAGCTACTGAAATCAAGGGGATTTGATTACCCATAGGCGTAGGAATTAACACACGCTGCAAGGCTTCCAGATTGTCACGCGAATCACGCGGATAACGTAGATTAACAGGGTAACGCTCCAGCCCTTCAACCGTTTGGGTAATATTCATACCACCTACCGCGCTTTGAATCACATCTTGTACATCGCCGACCGTTAAACCATAGCGGGCGGCGGCTTCACGGTTAATATCAAAATCCAGAAAATAGCCACCCACCGCTCTATCACCATAAGCTGATAGTGTTTCAGGTAAGGTTTTCATCGCTTCTGCAATTTGCAAGGCTAACGATTGCAACACCTTCAAATCAGCCCCTGCAACCTTAATGCCAACAGGCGTTTTAATTCCCGTGGATAACATATCAATGCGGGTTTTAATCGGCATTGTCCATGCGTTAGCCACCCCTGGAAAATGAATGGCTTTATCCATCTCTGCCATTAATTGCCGCGTGGTTTTGGTCGGATCGGGCCATTGTGCTTGTGGTTTAAGTTGAATGGTGGTTTCCGTCATCATTAACGGAGCGGCATCGGTGGCGGTTTCAGCCCGTCCGATTTTGCCAAACACATGATGCACTTCGGGGAAAGTTTTTATGATTTTGTCGGCTTGCTGCAATACTTCTTTGGCTTTAGTGATACTGATACCAGGGAAGCTAGTGGGCATATATAAAATATCACCTTCATCCAACGGTGGCATAAATTCACTGCCCATTTTCGACAACGGGTAAAGTGTTGATGCCATCAACAGCACAGCCAGTAAAAGAGTCGCTACCCGCCAACGCATGGCTAATTTTAAAATAGGTGAATGGAAAAAATGCAGTATGCGATTGGCAGGGTTTTTATGCTCTGGAATAATTTTGCCGCGTACAAAATAGCCCACTAACACGGGAACGAGCGTAATCGTTAATATCGCCGCCGCTGCCATTGCGTAGGTTTTGGTAAAAGCTAACGGGCTGAATAACCGCCCTTCCTGCGCCTGCATGGTGACAATGGGCAGAAAGGAGATAGTAATCACCAACAGCGAGGCAAATAATCCTGAACCCACTTCACGCGCAGCGTTGCCTACTACTTGCCAGTGTTCCTCTTGGGTTAATTTGGCTTGTTTCTTGTCAGTCGCTTGGGCAAGGTGTTTGTGGGTATTTTCCACCATCACCACCGCCCCATCCACCATATCACCAATGGCAAGGGCGATACCGCCTAGCGACATGATATTGGCGTTCATACCTTGCCATTTCATCACCATGAACGCCATTAAAATACCCAAGGGCAAAGTGATGACAATCACTAAAGAGGAGCGTAAATGCAGTAAAAATAGCGCAACTAAGATGCAAACAATCAACAGTTCTTGTGTCAGTGCGTCATTGAGTGTTTCTACTGCCCGTTCAATTAAACTGCCTCGGTCATAAACAGGGACAATTTCTACGCCTTCTGGCAAACCTTTTTTGAGTTCCTCCAGTTTATTACGCACGTCTTTAATCGTGGCTAGGGCATTTTCACCAAAGCGCATAATCACCACGCCACCCGCCACTTCACCCTCACCGTTTAACTCGGTGACACCACGCCGCAATTCAGGGCCGATTTGAATTTGTGCCACATCTTGTAAACGGATGGGCGTGCCATTGGTATCAACACCAACAGGAATGGTTTTAAGGTCATCTATAGATTTGATATAGCCTAAACCCCGCACCATGTATTCAGTTTCGCCCATTTCAAACAAACGACCACCGACATCGTTATTGGAGCGTTTGATGGCAGTGATAACAGTCGATAACGGAATGTTATAGGCTTGTAGGACATTGGGATTCACTTCAACTTGGTATTGTTTGACATAACCGCCTACCGAAGCCACCTCAGAAACACCTGCAACGGTTTGTAAGGGATAGCGTAAATACCAATCTTGTAATGAACGTAGTTGAGCTAAATCATGCTTGCCCGTTTTGTCCACTAGCGCGTATTCATAAATCCAACCTACCCCCGTCGCATCAGGGCCTAATGCTGGCGTAACACCTTGCGGCAAGCGATTTTTGACATAATTAAGATATTCCAGTACCCGCGACCTAGCCCAATAAATGTCCGTGCCGTCTTCAAAAATGACATACACAAACGAATAACCAAAAAAGGAATAGCCGCGTACCACTTTGGCATGAGGTACTGCCAACATCGCGGTGGTTAAGGGATAAGTCACTTGGTCTTCAATCACTTGTGGCGACTGGTCGGCATAATCGGTAAAAATAATCACCTGCACATCGGATAAATCAGGAATAGCATCAATGGGCATATTTTTGAATGACCAAATACCTGCTAATGCCAGAATAATCGCCCCCAGCAACACCATAAAACGGTCTTTCAAACACAGATTAATAATAAAATCAGTCATGCTGATGCGCTCCTTGCTTATGTGAATGTGGTTTTGTGTCGTGGGAGTGTGTGGCACTAGACTCGCCTTCCGTTTCGGCTTTGTGTTCCTCCAGACCACTATGTGAATGCCCATCACTAGCCTCAACCTGCTGGCGATATTTTTCCACAGAAAGGCTAGGCATGATTTTAATGAAAGCTATCAAATCCCATATTGCCTCGTCTCCCATACCGCCTTTTGACCAAGCAGCCATACCAGATGCTTTAATGCCATGTTTAATAATCCAGAACCTACGAGCATCCATTCTCTCAGCATCAACATAATTTGTAGGTTTTGATAAGTTCGGTGGAGGTGGGTAAAGACCTTTTTGGATTTCGGAGTTTTCAATGTCAGGTGATAGGTGGCAGTTCACGCACATGGCATTATAGTTCCCTGCTCCCCGCCGAATTCGTCCAGCATCGGATAAGTTGGCTGGTGGAACGATGCCAGCCGCTCTGTGTGCGATGGACTGTTCCCGCGCCCACTCAATGAGGCGGTGAACGGCAGGGCTGTGAGGTTTATCGGCAGCCATATCAATCGCTCCGAATTGGAGAAAACCCATCACAGTTAAAGCACAAAGGCTAAGGATTCCAAATGCACCCAATAAAATCTTTTTCATAGAAACCTCTCGCAGAAAGTGAGATTGCGGATAATAAAATCAGTCATGTTGATGCGCTCCTTGTTCCCTTTGTAACCGATTGGGTTCGGTTTTTTGTGGAGTTGAGGGTTCTGTCATCTTGGCTGTGGCTTCGCGTAATTTTGATTCTGAATCAATCAGAAATTGTGCGGAAGTCACTACTTCTTCACCTGCTTTTATGCCGTCAAGTACCGCCACATCACCATTAGACGATAAGCCTATAGTAATTTCACGCGGTTCAAATTTGCCTGCACCGCGTACTACAAATACTTGATTGTGTATGCCCGAACGAATGACTGCCTCGGAAGGAATGACTATCATGTCCAGTTGTTTTCCTGCATAAATACTTACTTCTGCAAACATATCAGGCTTTAACAAGTGTTCAGCATTATCAAATGCCAAGCGGACTTTAATGGTTCTAGTTTTTTCTTCCGCGTAAGGATAAATAAAGGCTAAGTGACCGTTAAAAACCCGCCCAGGCACACCTGCCAAACGCATTTCTACAGGGTCGCCCTGTTTCACCCAAGGCAGTTCGTATTCATAAATTTCTGCATAAACCCACACTTTGCTTAAATCGGCAATCATAAACAGTTCGGTTTCTGGGGTGACATACTGCCCTTCTCTCGCGCCAATAGTGACCACAATACCGTCTGTGGGGCTGTGAATATGTAGACCTTTTTTGATGGTGTGACTTCTGGTCAAGTCGCTGAGTTGATGGGCTGGAACATCCAATAGTTTTAAGCGTTCGCGTGAACTTTCCACCAGTTCTTCAGCACCACGGCGTATTTCTTCAATCGGACTTTTTTCTAAAATTTTCAGACTATTTAAAGCCAGAATATATTCTTGCTGACTGGTTACCAATTGCGGCGAATAAATACTCAGCAATTCTTGATTGCTGTTCACTTTTTCACCTGTTTTATCAACAAGCAAGGTCTCAATCCAACCTTCGGTTTTAGGATGCAGGCGCACAATATGTTCTTCATCATAAGCAATCCGTCCTACCGCATGAACAATATGCGAGAGCGGCATTTTTTTTGCTATTGCCGTGCGAACACCCATATTTTGTACGGTAACAGCATCAATTTTAACGCTGCCCGCTGACTCTGCGGTCTTGTCATCATCGGCATAAACAGGGATGTAATCCATGCCCATATTATCTTTTGCGGGGTTGGGAGAAGTGACAGACGGATTCATAGGATTGCGATAAAACAGGATTTTAGGTTTTTCCTCTTCCGCATAAACAGGGACGTAATCCATGCCCATCGTATCTTTTGCGGGGACGGGCGAAGTCACGCTGGGATTCATCGTGTTTCGGTAAAACAAAGGCTTTTTAGTATCGGTTAAAGTGGTAGCTGCTTGTTTTTTATCCTGTTTAACGGCTAACCAGTAACCGCTACCCACACCTAAAGCCAACATTAAAATCGCGGTGATAACTAACTTATTCATAAATCTCTTCCTTGCCAACCGCAGCGGTCAGTTGTGCTAATGCTTGATTTGCCTCAGTAAAGGCTTTCCAATACTGAATCTGGTACTCAAACAAGGTGATTTGACTGCGGGCTAAATTGAGAAAATCGACTTTATTGACCTGATAACCTGCCAACATGGAAGCAACCGTTTGTCTGGCTTGCGGCACAATGCCAGTGTCATACAATACAAATTGATCTTTAGTCCGTTGGTAATCTGTGTAAGCCTGAGTAATTTGGGAACGTACTTTATTCCATTCATCTTGCAAGGCGTATTTTTCCTTCATCAATTCACTGGCACGTTGGTCAACGGCTTTCGCTTGTTTTTGCGCGGCAAAAATGGGGACATTCATGCTTACACTGAGACTTAATAAATCCGAACGGCGGTCGCCCGTCAGGGTATTAGCGCGTGCGCCATAACTGGCATCGACAGTAAAATCGGGTAAATAGTCTTTTTTTGCCAAGGCAAGACGCGACTCTGCTGCTTGAATCGTTTGCCGATTGCTTTCAAGGACAGCGCGTGTTGTTTCAGCGGCTTGATAGAGAGCGGTTTCTTGTTTAAGTGTGGGTAGTTTTAAGGCAATAGTTTCTGGTAATTGCACTTCATTGTTAGCAGGTTTAGCTAATAGTGCGTTTAAGCTGGCAGCCGCGTTACGGCGTGAGCCTTTTAACATCAGTTGCTGATCCAATAACTTGGACAATTCCAATTGTGCTAACAATACATCCTGCTGTAGCCCTATACCCACTTTGTATTTTGTTTGGGCAATCTCCACAAACTGCTGCAATGCCGTGTGATTGCTGTCAACCAGCACCAGTGCGTGGTCTAAATAAAAAATCAACCACCAAGCATTTTTAACTTCGCTCAATAGTCGCTGACGTACTTCGGTGATGTTTTGCGTAGCCGCTTCGGCTTCAAACAGCGCAGCTTGTTCGCGTAACGCCAGTTTGCCAGGGAAGGGAATCATTTGAGAAACACCAACACCCAGTTGCGTCATGTCTTCTTGACGGGTGTTAAAGGTATTGACGGGTAAGCTCATGGCATTAATGCTGATTTGCGGGTCGGGTAATGTGCCTTCTTGTGAAGGAATTGCCGCCATTGCTGTAGCGCGTGCTTGCATTTGAGCAAGGTCTGGGTTATCACGAACAACAAGTTCGGTGGCAGCTTGAAGGGTTAAAACGGTTTGTTCTGCATTCACAGTAAAACTGTGGACAAGCAACAACCCAATCAAAGCGAATCGCTTTAAAAAAAGTGGGGGGGACATAACAGCCTCTTAATATATTCGTAACAACGTAAACCTATCGGGTTTTAAAAACCTGACAAGTTGTGGGTAGCACATACGTTAAAGGCTATAAATGGGCGGTTTTATTTCGGGGGGAATAACAAGAGAACGCAGAAAAGTTTTTTTTATCTGCCTGTAGCGATAAGCACTATAAGCTTGAATCCATAACAAAAAAGCCGTGGTTATGTCGCCATATCCACACACAGAAAAACCACACAAACTATGAACATCACACGACTGTTTAAATTTAGTGTGTTGCTGACAGTGGTCGGAATCTGACATCACTGCATTATTCGTATCGCCAACCGAATCAATAACAGTGATGTATTTAACAAGCAACTGATTTTCCATGCTCGAATAATGGCTAAACACTGACATAACGGGTGTTACAAGCATTATTAGCATTAGCAAGAATGAAAATCGTTGACTAAACATTATCTGTGAATTTGAAAGTTAATTACTTAGCTTCTGCTGCCATTTGTCGATGAGCCTCAGCCATATCTATATTTGCTGTTACGGCTTGCTGATAAGTGCTAATTAAATATTGACAATGATTTTTAAAAGCCTGTGCCTGTCTGCCATAGAGATAGCTTTTTGCTTCATATTGTGCGAGTAACTTTTTATGTTCATCCACTTTTGCCTGCATTTCTTTGGCGGTATCTTCATAATGCTTTGCTAGTGCTTCATGGTCGTCATGAGTTTTAGCATTCTGAACCAATTGCGTCATGTCCATTGGGTGAGGGTTTGGTTGTGCGCAGGCAGCTAATAAACCTAAAATAGCTAATACTGCGAAAATTTTGCTTGTTTTCATGGTGTATCTCCATAGATGGTTGGTTGAATCTAAAACTATAGCAGTTTTACTTCTTTTTCTCATTTTTTGTATCGGACTCTTTAGTCTTTACGATGCGCTAACCAGTACAAAACAGGCAACACCAGCAGGGTCAGCATGGTTGATGATAAAATGCCACCAATGACAACGGTTGCTAAAGGACGTTGCACCTCCGCTCCCGTTCCAGTGGCAATCGCCATCGGTACAAAACCGAATGATGCGACTAATGCGGTCATCAGGACAGGGCGTAAGCGTGTCAAAGCTCCTTCATAAATGGCTTTCATCAGTGACATTCCCTGCTCACGCAAACTACGGATAAAGGCAATCATCACCAAGCCGTTAAGAACTGCAACCCCCGACAGCGCAATAAATCCCACTGCCGCTGAAATGGACAGTGGAATATCCCGCAACCACAGTGCAACTATTCCCCCTGTCAGCGCAAAGGGAATGCCGCTAAAAACCAATAAGCCGTCTTTGGCGTTCCCAAACATCATAAACAGCAGGGTAAAGACTAACAACAATGCCACTGGTACGACAATTTGCAGGCGTTGTGCGGCTGATTGCAACTGCTCGAATTGTCCGCCCCAAGTCAACCAATAGCCCGCTGGAATCTTGATGTGCTGCTGTAACTGTTGTTCGGCTTCGGCAACAAACGAACCAATATCACGACCACGCACGTTAGCCGTAACCACAACACGGCGTTTACCGTTCTCGCGGCTGATTTGGTTGGGACTTGGAGCTAATTCAAGATTTGCCACTTCAGCCAGCGGAATGGATGTTGTACTGGCATTACCCGCTTGGGATTGTGGCAATGCAATCGGTAGCCTGTTGAGAGCTTTCAAATCATTGCGCAACTCATCGGGCAAACGAACCAGAATATCAAAACGGCGGTCGCCCTGAAACAAAGTTCCCGCTTTTGTTCCCCCCATCGCGGTAGTGACCGTATCCTGCACATCGCCAATATTCAAGCCATAACGCGCGGTTTTTTCGCGGTCAATATTAACCGTCAGCATCGGCAAACCCGTGGTTTGTTCGATTTTGACCTCGGATGCGCCCTGAATAGTTTTAATCACGGAGGCGATTTGAGTCGCTGTGTCATTCATGGTATTCATATCGTCACCAAATACTTTGATTGCCACGTCACTGCGTACCCCTGAAATCAACTCGTTAAAACGCAGTTGGATAGGCTGGGAAAATTCATAAATATTACCTGGCTGTTTTTCAAGTGTTGCCTGAATTGCTGCAAGCAGCTCATCCCTTGTTTTTTTCGGTTCAGGCCATTGTTCCTGCGGTTTAAGCATAACGTAACCATCTGATACATTAGGCGGCATGGGGTCAGAGGCAATTTCCGCTGAACCAGTACGCGCAAATACCCGTTCAATTTCTGGAAACTGCTGCGTTAAGGTTGTTTCAATGCGTTGCTGCATGGCAACTGATTGTGACAAACTGGTGCTTGGAATACGCATCGCTCCAATCGCAAAATCGCCTTCATTCAAGCTGGGGACAAACTCGCTCCCCATCCGTGTAGCCAACAAGCCTGACAACATCACCATGACCAGTGCAAAAGTTAATATCACCGACTTGTTGCTCATTACACTGTCAAGTATCGGCGCATAGAGATGTTTAGCGGTTTGCATCAGCCTGTTTTCTGTTTCTGAAACTTTATCGCCCATAAAAAGAGCCACAGCCGCTGGAATAAAGGTCACTGAGAGTATCATCGCCCCCAACAAAGCGATCACCACCGTAAAAGCCATCGGGTGAAACATTTTGCCTTCCACGCCCGTCAAGGCAAAAATGGGCAAATACACCACCATGATAATGAGCTGACCGAATAATAATGCCCGCCGCGCTTCTTTAGCCGCGATAAACACTTCCTGAAAACTTTCACTGCGAGTCAATGAACGTCCGTGATGCGTTTGGGCATGAGCAAGTCGCCGCACACAGTTTTCAACAATCACCACCGCCCCATCAATAATGATGCCAAAATCCAGCGCACCTAAACTCATCAGGTTAGCACTGACTTGATACGTTACCATGCCCGTAAACGTAAACAGCATAGCCAAAGGAATCACCATTGCCGTGATAAGCGCGGCACGAATATTTCCCAAAAATAGGAACAAAATCACAATGACTAAAATCGCCCCTTCGGTTAAATTCCTTTTCACTGTGTTGATGGCTTTATCAACCAGTACCGTTCGGTCATAAACCGTCACCGCCTGAATTCCCTCTGGCAAGCTGCGATTAATCTCAGTCATTCTTTTAGCCACCGCTTGCGAAACGCTGCGGCTATTTTGCCCAATCAGCATCATCACTGTACCTAACACCACTTCGTGACCATTTTCAGTCGCCGCTCCCGTGCGCAGTTCCCGACCGATTTCAACCTTGCCCACATCATGAATGCGGATAGGTACGCCTTGAACATTGCTTAAAATAATATTGCCAATCTCTTCCATCGAACGGACTTGCCCAGGTACACGAATCAGATATTGTTCACCGTGTTTTTCGATATAGCCTGCGCCCACATTGTTATTATTACGCTCCAGTGCGGTGACAATGTTTTGTAAGGTTAAACCGTAAGAAATCAGTTTTTCAGGGTTAGGCGCGACCTGATATTGTTTGGCAAACCCACCAATCGAGTTAATCTCGGTAACACCAGGCACATTGCGTAACTGCGGTTTAATAATCCAGTCCTGAATTTCGCGTAAATCAGTGGCTGTGTAAGGTAAACCATCGGTTTTTTTCGCGCCTTTTTTGGCTTCAACCGTCCACAAATAGATTTCACCCAACCCTGTTGAAATAGGCCCCATAGCTGGCGTGATACCTGCGGGAAGTTTGTCTTTAGCCTCTTGAATGCGCTGATTGACCAGTTGCCGTGCAAAATAAATATCTGTGCCATCGTGAAAAATCACGGTCACTTGGGATAAGCCGTAGCGGGATAATGAGCGGGTTTGTTCTAGCTGTGGCAGCCCTGCCATCACGGTTTCAATAGGGTAAGTAATGCGCTGCTCAGTCTCCAAGGGAGAATAACCCGCTGCGCTGGTATTAATTTGTACCTGCACGTTAGTAATATCTGGGACAGCATCAATAGGCAGGTTCTGGTAATTAAAAACCCCCAGTACCGCCATCGCCAGAACAGCCAAAATAACCAGCCAGCGGTGTTCAATTGCTAAATGAATCAGTTTTTCAAACATCGTAAATTCCTCAATCCTCTTCAACGCTACTTTTGCCGTGTTCTGCCTTAAGAACAAAGCTGCCGTTTACAGCGTAGGGTGTTCCTGATTTAAGCCCCTCCACGATTTGAGTGACTTTGCCATCAGACAAACCCGTTTCAACCGTTTGAGCCATAAATCCGTCCGATACGCGAATAAAAACAACAGGCTTGTCATTAATCGTTTGGATAGCATCGGAGAAGACAGCGATAGGGACTTCAATTTCTTTGGCAGCCACGTCAACTGAAATAAACAAGCCAGGTCGCCACGCCATTTGAGGATTGTCTAACGTCACGCGAGCTTTAGCCGTGCGGGTTTGCTCGCCCATCAGTGCGCCTACATACGACACCATACCGATTGCCGAAGAATCAAGCGCGGTGGCTTTAATCGTGACTTTTTCCCCCACTTTGACTAGATTAAGGTCTTTGGCGGAAATTATCATTTCTGCCCAAACTGACGATAAGTCGGAAATTATAAAGATACTGGCATCTTCCTTAACGGCTTCTCCCAATGCGATATGTTTTTCAACAATCATGCCGTCAAACGGAGCGCGGATTTCATAGCGGTTTAGTTCGACGGCTTGAGTCACCGCCTTTGGATTCGTCCCTAACGCAATCAATTTTTGTTGGGCGTTATGCACAGCAATTTCCGCTTCTCGTAGGGCTTCTTGAGCTTGCAGGTAGTCTTTTTTCGCTAAAACACCTTCATCTGATAACATCTTTTGCCGTTGATAAGTAACCCGCGCCAAGTCCAACCGCTTCTGGGTAGAAAGCAAGTCGCTACGATAGTCGGTGAGTCCCGTGCTGGCGATAACGGCTAAGAGTTGACCTTTTTTAACCTGTTGCCCCAGATTGGCAGAAACATTTTCAACTACACCAGCAAGACGGGGTACGACATGAGCGGTTTTATCTTCATTAAAGCGAATTTCACCAGGAAGCGTTACAACGCTTTTGATGTGTGCTGCACCTGCGGTTTGCGTTGTGATGCCAGTTTCTTTGATTTGTTCATCAGTCAGCGCAATTTTGCCTTCCTGTGAAACAGAAGGCTCATCACGGCTTTGTTCGGTAGGTGTTTTAGCTTCTGTTTGGCTTTCTTCGCCTTCTGGCATGGCTTTGTCAATCCTAAGAATAGAAAGACTTACTATCACACCCACGATGATAATCAGGGCAATAGCTATCCCTTGTTTGCGGCTAATCGCATTTAAAAACATATCAATTTTCTCCATAGCATAAATAAAACGCATAGCAGCCCAAAACAATTGGGCTGGGTTAATACGGGCTAGGGAGAGGGCGTTAAATCAACAGAACGGTGCTGCGTAAAGCCAACAACCGTGAATCGGTAAATAGCGGGGCAAAAAAAGACGGCTGCCTGATTATCAGCCTGGGATAATGCAGAACCAGTGAAATTAAGAAAAATAGCGGTAAAAATCCAATATCAAACGTTATTTTTGACACATCTAAAGGCAGTGGCGTGTGAGCATCGTTGTCCAAAGGAATATCGGCACAAGGCGAAAGGCAGGGTGAGCCACTGTCGGCAAAATAGGTGTTAGCTTTGCTTTTAAATGAAACCTTAGCCGTATCATGTTGTGCTTGTGCAACGCGCTCTACCGCCACATGACCGTCTGCACCAAAACACAGTACAAATGGCGAAACCTCTTGATGTCCAAAACCAAAATGTGTCAGAACCGTGAGTATCAGTACAAAAGAGAGCCAAGTTTTAGAGTGTCTTAAAGTGTTCATTCAATTAAATTTTGTGCTTACTTAGCTATGTGAATTAGGCGGGGATGGATGTCAAACCTAGCCTTCTTATATACATTTGTGCTTATCCAACATACAAAAACCATCACCTGGTCTTTCAACCTGAATCGTAGAATGCTCTATATTGAAACAATCATGTAATTGTTGTTGGATTTCAGGCAAAAAGTTCTTGCTCAGGGAATCATCAACCATATTCAAATGAACAGACAAAGCGACTTCTGTTGTACTCAAAGCCCAAATATGCAAATCATGTATTTGAGAAACATTATCAAGATTGGTTAAGTATTTTTTTATTCCCGCTATATCAATATCATCGGGAACAGAATCCAAGGCAAGATTCATCGAATCACGAAGCAAAGACCAAGTGCCAATTAAGATAATAGCTACAATGAAAATACTTATTGCGGGGTCAATTAACAACCAGCCTTTAAACATAATAATTGCGCCAGCGATGACAACACCCAGCGAAACACCCGCATCAGCTATCATGTGAAGAAATGCGGCTCTAATATTCAGGTCATGTTTTTGACCTGACATAAAAAGTAACGCTGTCGCAGTGTTAATAACCACACCAATAGCTGCAACGACAATAACAGTCATGCCTTCAACAGGGCTTGGATTGGCAAAACGGTTAATTGCCTCCCATGCAATACCGCCTAGTGCAACCAGTAAAAATACAGAACTGATTAAAGAAGCCATAATGGTGACTTTGCGAAAACCATAAGTCCTTTTTTCTGTTGCAGATTTTGTAGCCAGTAAACTTGCTCCCCAAGCAAGCAGTAGCCCTAATACATCACTTAAATTATGTCCAGCATCCGCTATCAAAGCTAGAGAACCCGCCATAATTCCATAACCCGTTTCAATAACAACAAAAATGGTATTAAGTAAAATACCAATAGCAAAAGCAAAATTGTAATTACTTACTTGATGGTGGTGATGGTCATGATTATGTTGATTGTTGTGATTGTGGGACATATAAATTCCTATTATTTTTTGAAGTTACCACGCAATTCTTTAAATGCGGAACTGACCACGCGAAAAGAAGAATTGAGCAACAAGACAACAAGGCAGGAGGCGACAAAAATATCTGCCCATCCCGATTCAAAAAACCAAACCGCCCCCGCTGCAATAAAGACGGACAAACCCGAGGCTATGTCGTTCCTTGAACACTCCCACACAGAACTCATATTGATGTCTTCATTTCTATGTTTCCACAACAGAAATAAACACAACGAATTGGCAAACAACCCCGCCAAACTAAAAATGCCCATCATTTCATAAGACGGTAATGTAGGCACAATAAGCCGCTGGATTATTTGTGCCAATACCACGCCAGCCCCAATGAATATCAATCCGCCCTTAAACAATGCCACTTTTGCCTTAGTGGTAGTACCTTTAGAGACGGCATATAGACTTAATCCATACGTTAATGCGTCTCCAAGATTATCTAAGCTATCTGAAAGCAGAGCGGTTGATTTCCCATAAAACGCTCCTCCTGCAATAACAATAAACATAACCGCATTAATAACGAGAACGGCTTTAAGCGTTCCTCGCTGTTTTTCGCGCAATTTTTCAATTGCACAATTATCGTCACAACATGAACCCATAGGAAAGAATATCCGTAATATTTAATTTTAATCATGATAGCTTGTAAGATAGCTGAAATCCATCATATCAGCCGTGAAGCCAACAACTTCACAGTTTTTTTATGCAATCAACACTCTATAACGCGATAAGGTGCGCTAATCATAGGCGGTGCTGAGGGTCGATGCGTAGCGATCATGAGCGATAGGTTTTGTTTGGCGGTCGCGTAGCGACCGCTTGTTTAAAATCAGTGCGTAGCCGCTTGGGAGCGGAGCGATTCGCGGGGTTTGGGGCGGCAGCCCCATTTAAAACCAGTGCGTAGCCTCCTTTGTCTGAGCCGTAGCGTAGCGTATGCGAAGCATAGCGGAGCGGAAGCGAGTATTAGATTGGTGCGTAGCCTCATGGGAGACACCGAGGTGTCGATTTGTGGGGTTTGGGGCGACAGCCCCATTTAAATGCTCTTGGTCGCACCCCTAGCAAAATAAATGACATTTAACATAGTGTAAATTATGCGTAATAGGGTGGGGGGTGCTTTTCCCCCTGCCCTATTACGCATAATATCCTTACATTATGTAGAATGGCGTGTTTTTGCTGGGTGTGCGCTCATTTAGCAAGCACCAGAGCGACTGTACGAAGTCAGCATCTTTCATACCGTGGACTTCTTTCACACACTGGTAACTCAGATTTTAAGCAATCAGCACGGGCAAGATTGTGGTGGTCATACGCTTTTGCTTTTGATTTTTGCTCTTGATTTAAAGCCCCCCGCCTCCAGCACGACCAAAAACCCGCCCCTTGGAAAAAGAGATGAACGTTCAGGGCAAGGTGAACGTGGGAAAAAAGATGAGCGTTCAGGGGGCAACTGTGGCGGGTTTTTTGGGCGGGCGGGGGAGGCGGGGGGCAGGATGCTAGTGAGGGGCTTTAGCCCCGAACGGGTAAACCAGCACGTTTGAGATAACACGCAACTCTCACACTTTGGTACAGTAACTAGCTTTTGCTTTAAATCTGTACAATCCAACTTTAAGCCATGAATACCAAGGTTTTCAGCGATAAAATCAATCCTTTTTACCTGACTTATCCACAGTTTTTGTGGATAAATCTTTCTTATCTGATTTGATAAACCTGCCTAAATCGTTTTGTTCCATCCAGTCATACAAAGTTTGCGGTGCGCAGTCAAACATCCTGCAAATACTGGTCTTATGAACACCTTTGGCTAAATATTCTCTAATCTCGTCCTTCTTAGCATCTAATTTTTTAGTACGATTAACACTGCCTTTAGGTCTACCCAGTGGCAAGCCTTGATCCTTACGTTTAGCTAGAGCTTCTGTAGTCCTTTGGCTGATAAACTCACGTTCAATCTCGGCGGCTAATCCCAATACAGTAGCGGTAATTTTCGCGTTCAATGAACCATCCATAATCATGTTTGATTTCACTATATGAACAACTAATTCCTTTTTTGTACACTCTTGCAGAACCTCTAATACTTGCAGTGTGGAACGTGCCAAACGTGATATTTCAGACACTATAAGCACGTCATGAGGCTGTGCCATTGCTATCAATTTTCCTAGGTCGCGGTCTCGCCAATTCTTCTTGCCGCTGGCTGTATCTTCATAAAATATCAAGCCTACACCCGCTTCTGTGTCTGTTTGCCTAGTACCCCAACCCTTTGAACGTGCGTACTGAATAACGCCGTGGCGTTGGTTATTAACGTCCTGCTGGTCGGTACTAACTCGTAAATATGCGTAAATCGCCATTATCTAAACTCCAAAATAATATGAATAAGTGATGCCAGAATCAGTACAGGATTCAGTGATGCCAAAGTCAGTGCCGAATGCAGTACAGAATGCTCAAGCGTAATTTTCAATGTCACCTGTGAGGTGTCACATTGATTTAGATAATACGGTACAGTTATCTATTTATAATGTTCATTATACCTAGATAACTGTATATAATGCTGTGTGATTATATATAGATGAATACGGTATCTAATTTTGATTTTGGTGTCCCCCTTAATTTCGTGAATTTTTTACAATTTTTTCGTCACGTTTTTTTCCAATTTTTTGAGGTAATTTATGCAATTTTTAAAAATAAAACGGCAGAACAGAGTCGCAAAAGATGGAAAACCTCGTGCAAAAGCGATGGTGGTCAAAAAAGATAGGAAATATGGCAATGTCATTGAAGAACACCAGATTAAGACTCGTAAATCTGTATTGATTACGGGCGCACACGCAAGCGGTAAAAGCTATTGGCTGGATAGATTACACAAGGATTACGCACGGATTTGGGCTACACGTTCAGAACATAAACCTGTGTATTTATCTGCAATATTGCCGCTAACTGCATGGGTTGATGGCAAACATTTTGAGCTGTGGTGGGCGTTACGTTATAACCCAGATGAGGAAAGGCACTGGTCAAAACTTAAAGCACATGAACGTTTGGACGCTTTGCCGTTGTATTTGGAAGAAACTGAGGCGTTATTGTTTGTCGATGATGCGCATAACTTGAACGGTCGCAAAATGAAAATAGTACAGGCGTGTGTGCGGTCTGCGGGTATTTTCATTATTGCTGCTTCCGAAGAAGGGCGGTTATCTCCAAGTTTGAGACTGGATGTTTTGCACGTTGAACCGCAAATATTCAGATTGGATTCCGAAGTTGCTTACGATGCTACGGCTATTTTGATGTGGCTGTTAATCCTCCTTGCTGCGGGTTTAGGTGCGTATGAACTGGCGGCGGTGTTGGGTGGGCTAAAGATGTTATCTGGAGGTCAACGTGCTGCTAAACAAAATTAAACCCAATAGATTAGCTGCGTTATTAGTCGGTTTTTTGCTGTGTAGCACTGTTCACGCTTTAGAGTTTCAATCACCAATAAAACTGGATGATGATGAACCCGTAATACCTGCATCTAAAAAACCTGTTGAACATAAACCACCGAATATTGAAGCTAAAGAAAAACCTGTAGAACACAAGCCGCCAAACATTCAACCGTTCGAGATACCGACTTTTACGGGTGCGCCTGTTGATTATCACAATGTTAAACCCGCTATTGATGCAAAAAAGAAAATAGACGGTGATGCAATTTTCCAGATCATCAATCGATGCTATCCGCTTAAGTCTGGTTTTGGCTTAGAAATAAATTTACGCGGTGGAGTCAATTACAAACCAACTCCTAGCACTGGCTCTACCACTGTACAAACTTACGACTCACAGAGTTACTACGCTGGCATTGTTGCGAATATGCCGCTGTACAGTGATATTGAAATAGACAAGGATAGAAAAGTTGAATATCAGCGGCGTGAACAAACCGCTATGACAATTAAAGAAATGTTGACCGCTGTAGCCGCTAAAAGACGGGCTGAACGCATGATGGGGCTTTATTCATCACTCGAAAAACGCGCTCAGGCACGGATTTCAACAGGTGTTGCACCAGTGGATGAACAAATTGGCTATCTCGAAAAAGTGGCAACCACACAAGGCGAGCTGGACGCTGCGGAGGCGGCAATAGAAGGGGCTAGACTTGCACTGATCGGGCAGTGTAGACCCGAAGTTTTAGACGAAGTAAACAATTACATCCTTAGCGAGATTCAATAATGAAGTGGGTTAATCATATCGCTATCGGTGGGGCTGTAACTGCCGTTTGGAAACCTGAGTTGGTGCCGATTGCTGTACTGGGTGCGACTGCCCCCGATTGGATGGAATGGGCATTAAAGGCTATGGGTATTCATGTAGCGCATAGAACATCAACGCATTATGTCTCGTACTGGGTGCTGGGCATCCTGTTCGGGCTGTTCGCCTGGGATTGGCATTATGCAATAACCGCGTTCAGTGCTGGCGGTTTGTCTCATGTGATGTGTGATGCGTTTACTATTATGGGCGTGCCGTTGGGCTGGTGGTCTGATAGAAAATTCCACCTGTTCGGTGGGCGTTTAAGAACAGGACAAATGGGTGAATATTGGGTTGCTGGGGCGGTGGTGTTGCTGTGCTTTGGACTTTCAATGGCAACACGGAGCTGGGGCAATATGGGCTATGCACCATTTTTCACCGATTGGGCAGACTGCTATAAACAAGGGCTATGCAGTGCGGCTGAGTGGAAAGCGAATAGGCTTAAGTGGTTTTAAAATCCGTGATGCCTTGGTTTAATTGCAATCATTTTGATACTACTATAGAATCAAACAGATATATTTATGATATAAAGGTGATATACAAGTGATAGTGATAGCTGGTGGTATAAAAGGCGGTTCTGGTAAAACAACAGTGGCAACTAATTTGGCAATAATCCGCGCTGCACAAGGGCGTGATGTGCTTCTGATTGATGCTGATGACCAAGAAACCTCAACGGACTTTACCGCCCTGCGTAATGAGGTTTTGCCAGAAGGCGCGGGGTACACTGGCATAAAACTTTCTGGTGCGGCGGTACGCACTGACACATTAAAGCTTTCTAAAAAGTACGATGACATTATCATTGATACAGGGGGGCGTGATACCACAAGCCAACGGGCGGCTTTATCTATTGCCGATGTGATACTTGTTCCCTTTGTGCCGCGCTCATTTGATGTTTGGACGTTGGAAAAAGTATCTAAGCTGGTTGCTGAAATGCGAAGTGCTAACCCAACATTGAAGGCTTACGCTTTCATCAATCGAGCCGATCCACGCGGTCAAGATAATAACGAAGCGGCTGAAATAATCCGCGATACCGAAGAGCTAAGTTTTATTGAAACACCGCTTGGCTCAAGAAAAGCGTTTTGCAATGCAGCGGCTCAAGGCTTGGCAGTCACTGAATTAAAGCAACAGGACGCTAAAGCGATTGATGAAATTATGATATTATTTAGATATGTTTTTGAAATAAACTAATAATCATAAAGATATTTTTTATATATCTATTTAATATCAAAATAATATATGAAAGGGGCTGAAAATGGCAGTGACTAGAAAGCAAACAAAGAAGACTGAAACCGTTGATGTCGATGCACTGATACGCAAGGGCGGCAGTGTTGCTGGTGATACAGCAAGTCTTGAACAACCCGATAAACCCACATCGGTAATATTGCGAATACCAGCCGATGTAATAGCTCAAATAGAAAAGGCAGTGTTAGCACGGCGATTAAAGATACCAAGGCACACATGGCTGTTAGAAGCCGTTATGGAAAAGCTAGATAGAGAAGAAACGGATTAAAAACCACGTTAAGGTTTCAAAATCAATGACATTTTCCTTAGCGTATATTTTCGTCCATCTGGACTCCAAACCTCTGTAATCACTTGAAACACCTTTTTTTATCCCCATAACATTTTTTTAATTGTTTAATTTAAGGTTTTTTATGGCAAAGAATACAAAAGAAACATCAACTCGTGTTGCTTCTCATGCTGCCGAGATACTTCAAGACCCAAACGCTTCTAAAATTCAAAAAAGCTTGGCGGGATCTGCCCTATCTCAAAGTGGCAGTTCTAAACAAACAGGAGCAGAGATGGAAACCAAAGCTTCCAAGGTTTTGAGTAGTGATAAATATTCCGCTGAAACCAAGGAATTAGCGGCATCTGTTTTGTCACAATCGAACAAATCTCGTTAATTAACCAACTCGTAAGATGGGTAGAGGCGATAGCCGAAACCCATCAAATTAAAAATCTAACCTTTATTACAACCATACGGTATCAACCATGATGCGCTTGGTTTATCGTGTTTGGCATAATCCGCAACTGGTATGGTTTCGCCCGTTACGCGCTCAATTTCGTCAACTGTCACTAGGTACTTATCTAGGTTCTTTCGTGTTGCATCCGTTGTATTAGGCACAATCCAAGCTATCGCCCGTTCATCTTGCCCTACACCACGCACAACTACTTTCCAGTAAGCATCTGGCGTTTTCACTCCATGACTTGCCACAAAATAATCATCAGCCGCGTTATTACCCCATATTACACCACCGATTACCAACAAGGGGTTAATTAACCAAAAGAACGGTTTGTCCTGCGACACCCTTCAAGCCCTTGGTATCAGTGGCGTACAGACGAAATATCGATTTCAAAACGGGCAATGATATTTTTGATAAGCTATTGAATGTTAAATAAATATTCTCTATTTCAAAATTTATAATTTACCAGTTTTTTGTATAGGTGATAACGATCGTTAAGAGATTATCATTTTGATAACCATAAATACCGAATAAGACACGAACAATTTGTATATTTTTCTGGCAAAACATAGGTTAAGGCTTAACACCTATACTTGAACCTATGAAATTCAGCCGATTTTGACTTTTTTTCGGGGGGGGTGGGCTTAGGTTGTTTTTGAAATCAATATTTCCGCTACAGACCGCTAATACCAAGGGGTACGGCATGGTAGCAGGACAAACCGTTCTTTTGGTTAATTAACCCCAACAACTCGTCCTGGTCTCTGTAGCACTCGATAATTTCCTCAGTTTGTAACCACGCGCCCCTGTTCATTTGTAGCGTTTGGGGCAAAATATTCGTCATGTAATTAGTTTCACGGATAGAAACATCTGAACTATCAAGATGATTTGCTGGCACCTGATGTCCCCTGTCGTATTTGTTCCCATAAGCCTTGGCTGTGGTCTGTTGGCACTCACTTGGTACATTCGGGTCTAAGTAGAACGTATCTGCCCGTTTAGCATTGCCCGTGTCATGCTGCGCGTTGTACATGAATTTAACGGCTCCGCGTTTCTCGCAATCAACCCACACAGTAAAGCCTTGATAACCTAATTTGAGAATGTTACCAGTGCGTTCAACTACAGTGGCAGGTAAGCCTGTAGCAGTGGCGTTATCAGGTGCAGTGGTTTTGTTGTCGCTGGTGATCGGCTTTGCTGATTCATTGGGTATTGGGCTGGGTGCGGTGTTGCCAGATTCTGCTGAACAATTTCTTTGCGACTTGCTAATTGTAGTTTCTTGATTTCATAATCGCTATTTCTTGCACTTATCCGTCATTTTCATCTCAGATTAACTGACTCTATAAATTCAGTTTTTCTCACATTAATTGCACCTGGCTTTTAGTCTGCTCACATTAAGCGATTTTATCTCTTGGAATTTCTCACTTTAATTGATTCTATCCAATTTATAAAATGAGGTTTTACTATCCACTCAAGTAGCAATCTAAAATTTTGGGGAAGTCCGCAGATAATTTTATCGGAAGCGACCATTCAGGTTTGACTTAACAGATATTCAGTAAAATATACTTAACTCATTTCAAGAAAATGAAATGGATTAGATAAGCTTACTGAACTCCATTGCTAGGTCATAAAAATCAGTCTGTAAAAAAACGAAAACGGACTGTCAGAATCGAAGGTTAACTTAAAATTTGAATTGAGCCATTTTACACAAACCAGACAGTGAATATGGAGTGAACTTTGGCTAAGTGCAAGAAAAACCGATTATGAAATCAAGAAACTACACCTAGCCTATATACCAACAATTATGCATAAAATCATGCGATAATTTTTGTAACAATCAATATGTCAATACTGAAGAAAGGAAAAATACTTTTTTTCATTCCGTTTTAACTGCCTTGAAGAAACTGATGATTTCCTTATTCCGTCCAGGCCATTCTGGATGTGGACCATTGCCTTCGCAATACCAAGTCTGTACGTCGTTTTGGCAACCACTATAAGCCATACAGCCTTCAACACCTGGAACTGGAGTGGTAAATGGCAAAGGTTGCCCTGTTTTGAGATCTAGAGCTTTCTGTTTAAGTTCTTCTTTGTAATAGTTTTCCCAGCCTAAGAATTTACTGGATTCTGGTACTTTTCTGTCACTGGTCTTGTAGGTTTTGGTCGTGCATTTATTGCATTTTGCCCACCATTCAATAACTTCTTTGCCATAGTTGGTAAACAGTTTGTCGCGACTGCTATGCATTAGCATTACTGGTGTAGGTTTTACACAATTTCGGTCTTCTAAATCTGCACCCCGAATACCGGCTGCGCTGGGTGCAATTGCGTTTGGAATGTGTTTAGTACCGTTGAATATGGCAGTTCCGATCGTCACTGTGCCGCCATCAGAATGTCCGGTCAAAAAAATACGTTTTTTGTCGATGCACCATTTTTTCTGAATAAGCCTAGGTATTTCGGCCAATTGGACGACGGATTCCGGCGATAATGGCCTGTGATCAGCATATGCAATAACAAATCCTGCTGCGGTTGCCTCGCTAGTTAAATAGACCTGTTCTTCTGTTTCTTCCCGATCTCGTCCGGCGGCGGCATATACCATTAATAATGGGTGAGCGATGGTAGCTTTATAGTTTGAAGGTGTTCTGACTGAAAAACGGATGCCGTCATTGGTTTTTTCATCGTCACTGGAACCGGCTTCACCCGGTTTTGATCCCGGTTGGCAACCTGTCGATGACATATCATTGGTATAAGCGGCTTTATTAATGTTAACTCCCGCCTTGGTCGCTTCGGTGATATTGGTATCCGGTGTGTAGTACGTTTTGCTGGCACCGGTAAATCCAGCGATAAACAGGCCAAATGCCATTGCAAATGTCATCAGGAGATCAGGTTGTTTGCCGCGATAGCGCAGCCATTCCGGCTTGAATAGGCCAATAAGCAAGATTGCAATAGAGCCAATAATCAATAACCTGAAAAAATACAACAGTAACGTACTCATGGCTTAACCTTAATTTTTTTGTTAAACAGTTTTGTTTTCAAGAATGATACACGGCTGTCGGTTTGATGGCAGGCTGCGTTCGTTTACCGTGAACCGCTTTCTTGCCGATGCCTACCCCCATCGTAAATCGGTTCATGCAATTCACAACCGCACACAAAAGTACCGTGTCGAGCAAGGCACGTTCGTCCCAGCCCACCTCATAGATGAGGTTGACATCAGCTTGTGTTATTTGGTCAGGTGCCAAGGTAAGCTTTTTTACAAAGCACAAGATAGGTTTTAGCATTTCATCAACTTTTGCTCTGTCACTGTCCAATATTAATTGACCGTAGACGGATTCACCGATGCCCAATTCCTTAAGCAGCGACTTGTGTGCTTTAAAGCAGGATTCTGATTGGTTGAGATCGGAGGTATAAGCGATAATCAGTTCACGCGTCCCTTTGCCCAAAGGTGAAAAGCACCCTTTAATGTCCTCCAATAATTTAAACAACAGGATGCCACGGCGCGGGTATTTTGCCAGTAATCCGGCGATATTTTCCAAATCGGGGCTTGAAGGCAGGTAAGACATTTTAACCTCTGGGCAAATGAAGAGGGGATAGACCAAACTGTCGGGAAATCCTAAAACTCGAAAGTTTCGACTTCCGCGATTAAAAACAAGGGATCGCCACCGCTGGAAATTTCAACAGCATGGGCGGCCGTTTCCTGTCCGCCAAGTGAACTCAGGCAGTCTTCCAAATCCTTCATGGACGGAAAATAAACTTCCGCAATACGATGATACGGAGCTTGGTCTTTTCCTGGCACTGAAGTAACCAAGTTGGCATCAAAGCGGATTTTGCCCGCCAATTTATCTACCGCCATGGGAACATGTTCATGTTCGTAACGGCGTTCAAAGACGGCGACATCGGTGGGTGTTGGGTACATAACAATCAGTTTTGCTGCTTTCATGGCATTTCCTTTTCATAGGGTTTTATTATCGTGAGGCGATCATATTCTTTAATTATAAGGCTTGTAAAATACTAATTGCCTATGAAAGAATAGGTATTGGCTATATTAGTTCGAGGAAGGCATTATGGAAATGCACCAAATCCGTTATTTTTTGGCGGTTTGCGATCACGGCAGTTTTACCCGTGCCGCGCAATTCAGCTATATTTCCCAGCCGTCTTTAACGCAATCCATCAAAAAATTGGAAGATGAATTGGGTGGGGAATTGTTCACCCGTGACCGTTCCGGATGTTTGTTGACGTCGCTCGGCCGCTTGGTGGAGCCTAACTTTCGTAAGATATACAAGGAAACAGTAGCGACCAAGGCCGATGCTCTTCGTTTTACCCAGCTGAACAATATCCCGTTGCGGATAGGCCTGATGGCAACGATAGGTGCACAACGCTTAAGCCCGATATTTGCCCATTACCAGCATGAGTTTCCCCATATTGAATTTGAATTGATCGTCGACTGTGAAACGGTATTATTGCAGCAACTGGAATCGGAATTGCTGGATTTGGTGATTAGTGCCCCTGTGCAATTGCTGGGTTCGCCCTACCAATCGACCTTGCTGTATACCGAAAAGTACGTGGTTGCGTTTAACAGCAAGCACCGCTTCAATCACTTGGGCAAAATCGACCTCAAAGAAATCCAGTCCGAGCCTTATTTGGATCGCTTGAACTGCGAACTTAGGGATACCCTGCGGGCAATCTGCCAAGACCAGGAAGTCAACCTCTACGCCGCGTACCGCAGCAATAGTGAGGATTGGATCGTCAACTTGGTGCGCGCTGGCATGGGTGTTGCGCTGATGCCGGAGTACAGCCTGCCTGCAAACGGCGATGACGTGCGTTGCCGTTACTTGAGCAATCCCGAAATCAGCCGCCAGATATATGCGATTTATTATCCACAGAACCAGAAAAACACTGAAATTAAGAACTTGCTTGCAATTTTAATCCATAGGTAAACCCTATGTTTTCATAGGCAGTTAGTATTTTACAAACGAGCCTGATTAATTATATTATTTGTTCAGACACATCAACAAAAGGCTTGCGCTCATTAGTTCACCTTCCTAAAGTCAAAAAAATAAAGATGTGCCATTCTAATAGCTATATGACAAACCTATCGTAAGCATCATAAAATCAACTATTTTGATCTGAATGAACCGACTTTTCTCAACTTCTTAATCAAAATAGGGTAATTCACAGCGAGGCAGGCCTGTATCTGAGGTGGCACTTAATGGTAATTTCTTGATTTCATAATCGGAATTTCTTGCACTTATCGGCCATTTTCATCTCAGATTAACTGACTCTATAAATTCACTTTTTCTCACATTAACTGCACCTGACTTTAAATCTGCTCACATTAATTGATTTTATCAGGTGAAATTTCCCACATTATTTGATTCTATCTTATGCTAAAAAACCGGTGGTTGGGTCGGTCTAATTTTATAAAACCCCGAGTTTATGAATTTCTTTATTGAACTCATCCATCCTGGCCGCTGGCAATTGCCCATTGAAATAAGCCCGGATTTCACTTTTCCTGACATTCAAATGTTCGCATAAAGCCGTTGTGTTGTAGCCCTGCCGAGCTAATTTAGGTTCCAGGGTATTTAAATCTGGCGATAACACGGCTTCTATAATCTCGGCATCGACAGGTTTTGTTCCTGTGGTTGCTCCCTTTATTAAAGCGAGTGTCAGGTAATGGCAAATTTGTAATGGGGTAATTAATCGTTCCGCTAAGAGATTAATGGCATCCGGTGCAACGATGTCATGAATTGGTGTTTTAGGCTTGCTGCACTGCTCCAATACCCATTCGATATACCGCTGTTTCTGTTGTCCCCAACTGTCCAGACTAAACAGTTTGGCCCGGGCACCGATTTCTTCCATTGCCGGCCTGTTGAGGTCATTACCCAGTTTCGGGTGACCCACCATGATAATGGTCAATGTACCTTTAGCATCCTCTATTGTTTCTATCAGTTGTTTTAAGCCAATTAACGTCCGCCAATGGAGATCGTGGGCACCATCTATGAAGAAGGCGACCGGTTTGTTAATTTTACGGATTAATTCCTGAAGTTTCCTTTCCCTGATTTCGGCTTGGGTTGGCACCTTAAATTCTTTTGCCGTCGGCAAGTCGGCAAACAACGCCGCATATAAGGTGTTGATATTGACGCGAGGTTTGTCGGTTGCCAGAGATTTGGCAACAATCACTTGATTCTTCTTTTTCAGGCTATCCTGGAAATGCCTGATAATGGTCGTTTTACCGACTCCGACAATGCCGGTCAGGGCGATTATTCCCCCTGACAAGACCGCGATTTCAAGACTGGCCAATACACCTTTAAACGCTTCCGTCTCAAAGTAATCTGTTTTATCGAAGTCCTTCACTAAGCCATAGTATTGCATCATTTCACCATACATTAGTTGCCTCCTGAATGCTCAACCGAGCTTAAAGTAAAATACGCACGAACTTTTTCCAGCACTGCTTTCTTATCCAGCGATTCATCGAGGATCGTATTGATTGTTGTCATTTGCAGATCGGTCAATCGGGACAACGGTTTGCCCAGATAGTCGGCAATGGCAGTTTTCGCATCCAGCTTGTTTTTAAACGTGGCTGTTTGCAGGAAAGGGTTATCCTCAAATGGTGTGGAATTCGGTTTTTTAAGGTGCAGTATATTGGCTTGGGTCAACAGGACTTGATCACTGCTTTTGCTGCCGGATAATGCGGAACGCGGTAGGCTGATGGCTTTGGCCAGTTGCCCGATTCGGTCAGCTTTGATTTCAACACTGCTCTTTTTATGCTTACGAAACTTGCCGAAGGGGATAGGTCCTTCTTCGGGATAAAATGGCCCGTGTTTTGCGTTCTTGAACTCGACAAATAATTCGTTATCGAACAGTCCCCAGAGCAGAGTGACTTCTTGCCCTGCCATCTCATGGCTCAATTGATAGCGGATACCGTCAATACCGATACAGCCGTTACTGTCGGCTTTGCGCTGTTCAGGTTCGCGGGCAAAGGTACGAAAACGCTCCCAGCTGCACATTTCCCGGAAACCTTGCGGCGGCAGGTTAAGCAGCCAATCGTCCAATCGGGAATGATCTTCATGCCGATGATCCATCGCGTTATATTCCTGTAAATACTTCCGTAACCAGGCGTTGGCTTCTTCCAGTGATTCCGGTTGCTGGAGGTGGTACAGGGTTTCCAGGGAGGATTTAATGGTCAGAAACGAGCGTTCAACCTTGCCCTTTGAGCGTGCGGTAGTGCGGCGACCATCACTGCCTCTTGGCATATGCACCCTCACTTCAACGCCAAGTTGCTTCATGACCCATAGAAATACGCTGCTTTTTGAAATCGGGCCGGCATCCATGTAAATAACTGCGGGGATACCCTGGAATGGACAGTTTTTATCATTCTTGGGGGACATCGCATTAAACAGGAACAGCAGCGCACTCATCACATCTTCGCCTTTAACCAGATGATATTCTTGGTAACAAAATCCACTCCGGTCATCGGTAACACCGGCCAAGCCCAAATAATGTGAATCACTTTTTGATTCTTGGTCTATAAAAGTCGGTTTTTTGAAATCTGAGTGCGAGAAATCAAATTGCCAGCATTCGTTACTGTGAATGGCCTGGAAGTGTGTCCAGGGCGGCTCGGTGGCCAAGGTGCGGTTGTCATAGCCCCATTGTTTTAAATAACGGCTGAGAGTGCTTAGTTTGAGTAGCCCGGGTTCAACCTTGATGAGTCCTTCTGATGTTTCAATGCCATGTTTGGCCAACAGGTCGATACATGCTCTGGTGGATAAATGCCGTCCTTTTTTGTTGGTCGTCCGAAGTTTTAGCGCGGCAATCAATTCGCAATAACGCCGCATGTCTGCTTCGGGAATACATCTGGGTTGATTGTAATCGCTGCGCAGTGCTAAATAAGGCAGCTGGTGGTTTCGTAATAACCGGCGAACTGTTGATGTCGAAACCCCAAACGATTCGCAGGTTTCCTCAATGAGTTGTTTGCGTTTGGAGTTTCGTGGTGACAACCCATCCAATTGGTTTTGAAGTGCTATCAACACCTCAAAAGGGAGACGTTTACGCGGCACGACCCTTTTCCTGTTTAGGCCGGGTGATGCCGTGTTTGCTCATCCAGTTGCGCAAATTGGCAGGCGTAGTGCCATAGCGTTCGGCGATAAAAAACTGGGTCGAACCATTGGCAAGCAAGGCTTCGATTTCCGGGCGAAACGGATCAAGCTTGCTCTTGCCCGGTCCTTTGGGGCGGCCTAGCGACATACCAGACGCTTTCTTTGCGCGTAGGGCTTCTTTTGTGCGCTGCGAGATCAAATCCCGTTCGATTTCAGCGGCCATCGAAAACGCCATCGCAATGATTTTGCTCTGGATGCTTTGGTCAAGCCGCCAATTGCCTTTCACCGAATAGACATGGATGCCTCGTTCCATCGCAATCGACAATATTTCCATACATTCCAGCATACTTCGTCCTAATCTGGACATTTCACTAACGATCAGGCTATCGCCTTTTTTGAGCTCGTCAATGAGCTGGGCAATTTTGCGTTTATGCCAAGAAATTTTACCAGAAACTTTTTCTTCAAAGAATTTAACCTGACCCAGATTATGGTGGTTGGCCAGCATCAAAATATCGGCTTTGTTTTTCTCTAAATCCTGATCCGCTGTTGATACCCGTAGATAACCAATAGTTTGTGTCATCATCTTACCAAAACACCTTTAAAATCATTAAGGGCAAAGTAAACCCTAAAACGGTCTTTATAATAACCAAAATAAGATCGAAAATACAGTGTTTTTCTTTAACGAAAGCAGTAAGTAAAAACGAACGTTTTTAATATGGATTTTGCCCAAAAACTTCATTTTTACAGTGCCGGATAGAATCAAATAATGTGAGAAATTCCACCCGATAAAATCACTTAATGTGAGCAGATTTAAAGTCAGGTGCAGTTAATGTGAGAAAAAGTGAATTTATAGAGTCAGTTAATCTGAGATGAAAATGGCCGATAAGTGCAAGAAATTCCGATTATGAAATCAAGAAATTACAGCTAATAGTCCCGTCATTGCATACAAATTGAGAACCATCACAACGTGAAACTCCGCCTTTTTTGCCTGAGCATGGCGTGTTTGCGGCGTTACTAGCTAGTGGTAACAGTAGAGCTGCCGCGAAAATAAGCGTTAAAGCGGGTGTGTTGTTTAGTGATTTCATAGTTTGTAGAAATAGGGGGATTATAAAAAGCAGTGAGGTTAATGTTTCTTTTTGTACATTTGAACTTCAACCCCCAACCCCCGTAGATCGAGTAGCAAAATAAATCCAAGCTGATACCAGACTGATAGAAAGCACATAATTGGAAAATTGAAGTGCATGGTAGCAATAGATTTTTATGCAAACATTAATAAGATGTAACCTTTTCAGAAACCATTCTGGAGACTTAAAAATCAGCTTTGATGCTTCAGCATCGTAGTATTTATAATGTGCTTTTAGGTAGTCGATTCGACTATGATTTTCATACTTATCAAGAATGTCGTAGTATTCAGTATAAAAACGTTTGTAATCATCTGTCGTTGCTTCACCGCTCTGGGAAAATAAAAACAACTTTCTAGTAAGTCGCCCTAACTCCAAACCACATCCATGTAACTTAACAGCTCGACTCGAAAAATCAGCCATTCCAAGTAATAAAGAATATGCGAGAACAAGTACACCAAAAAAAATTGCACCAAAATTCAGATAATTTTCATTAAAATTGGAATGGAGCTTAAATGCAATAATTAATGTAATTACAATTTGAGCCACAGCTAATAGTGCTAAAGTCCATTGCGAAAACCAACCATGCAGTGACATCCTACGAGCTGCGTGATAACGTGCATTAGATGTCATTTCAGCACGGCGGTGCAATTCTTTGATACTGACTGTAACAGGATTAATATCATTCATCATTGTTTCTGCTCCCACTATTCTATAAATTCATTCAAAGCTGGCAACGCATTAACAATCTTCACCGTTTCAACACTTACCCGCACGATGCGTTTAACCAGGTCTATTATGTAACGTGGGTTATCGCTCCAGTCATTCGGGTTATTGGTGATGTCGCTGTCTTTGTCTTTGGTTACTTGATAGCGTTCAATAATCCACTCCAGCGCGGGTTTACCGTTCACGATGTACTCGTAAGCCTCTAGTGGTATGCCAGATAAAGTGATATGCCCGTTGTAATGGATCGTGGTTTTATCGACTTCTTTGCCACTTTTCGCAAAGGTCATTTTCTGCACACGGTAATGGTCTGGGTCTTGGTCGTTTTCTAAGCGCGTGGATAGTTCACTAAGCGCGTAAGGCTCTATGGTTTCATAGTTCAAGTGCCACTGTGCTAAATCGCGCCCTGCTTGGCTAAATACCCAAAAATCCTGCACAAAGGGAATACGCGGTAACATTTTCTTTAAATCGGAAGCAAAGCGTTGTTTGTATTCGGGTGAATGCAACACGCCATAAACGTAATAAAAAATGTCTTCTTTGCTGATTTTTGCGTCTTGGTACTGGATTCTAAAGTCCTGCAATATGACTTCGGTGATATTTTCTTTTTTCTGGTAACGTTGGGCTTTGGGTTGTTTGGCTATTACTTCAAATAAATCATCTACTGCATCGCCAAATATATCAGCTTGCGGCTTTTGTCCGCTGGGATGGTTATCATCTGAATTATCAAACGCGGGTTCGTAAGTGTAGAGCGGGAAACATTGGCTCCCCGATTCAAAGATATTCAAATCAGGCAATGTGTTTGAAATAAAAGTTGAGAAATTTCTTCTTGCACCAAGAGCAGGTACACAAATAACTAAATTTTCTACTTCTTCATTTGGAAAAATTTTTGGTATTTGCAAAAGCATTTCATTAAATTGTTTATCGAAATAAAGCCACTGCTTACAATAAGGTCGATACATACTTCGAACGATATTATTTGAATTAAATTCGCCTTTTTTATTTAGACCTAAATCTTTTTTTAGTTGTCGTGTCCAACTGATTTTTTTTGTGTCAGTATCAATGAACGTATCGATTATTCTCTTCTTTTCCTCTGCATTACTGAAAATTTTTCCTTTTTGAAAATCGTCAAATAATTCCACTTGTGAATTATAAAAACCAATCATACCGCTAGTGTTGTTAGTTAAATTATTTTTTGAAAAGTTATAAACCCAAGTATCACGGTTTGTTGCTATACCTAACGAGTAATTTAAAAAAATAGTTTTTTCATTATTATTGCGGTCTTTGTTACCAACTGAAATAAAACTTTCAAATTCTTCATTACGCTGGTCAATCCAATCATGACTATCGTTGGGTGTAAGTGTTTGCCATGAAATACCGTTAATACTTTTAAATTGACTGATAATTTCTAGCTTTTCCTTTTGGCTTAAACAATCGCCAATGTCGTGATAAAACAATTCACACACACCTTTATGTTCAGGGTTTCTGATTAACAACGTAATCGCCACGGGTGTCATATTTGCTGAACCAAAAATGTTTTGACCCTCTTCCTTGTTAAATTTCCTGATATTCCCTCTCAAATTAAAACAGTAAATACGGCTAAACTCATTAGTTAATGAATATCTCAAGCCATCCATTGCATTACTGTCGATAAAAGAACCATTTGTTACATAACAAACCATACCTTTATTTTTAATTCTATCGGAAGCCCAGCGAATTCCGCGAATATAAGAATCATAAAGTTTTCTTGTAAGCGTGGCTTTTGAATTTACCGTGTATGTTTTTGCTATTTTGTCATCTAAATCTTTGTAACTTACATTTTGGTTATTATCATTTGCGCTGGCTTGCCCTGCTGAATATGGCGGATTACCAATAATCACCTGAATATCTCTAGCCTTTTGCCGATTAGCCCGTTCGCCATTCTCAACTGACATTAAATCAGCCAGTGCATTTGCACCTTCGGCTAATTGAAAGGTATCGGTTAAAACAATCCCCTGAAACGGTGAATAATCCCCGCCTTTCAAATCGTGATAGGTTTCTTCAATATTAATCGCTGCAATGTAATAAGCTAATAAAATAATCTCGTTAGCGTGTAATTCATGTTCATATTTACGCGCTAAATCCTCGGCTTTAATCAAACTGCTTTGTAATAACCGCACCATGAACGTACCAGTACCCGTGAATGGGTCGAGAATATGGACGTTTTCATCGGTTAAACCTACACCAAACTCTTGTCGTAAAGCATCATCGGCACTGTGAATAATAAAATCCACCACTTCTACAGGCGTGTAAACAATGCCTAGCCGTTCTGCCATTCGTGGGAATGCGTTTTTAAAGAATTTATCGTACAGCTCAATGATAATTTTTTGCTTACCTGCGGCGTTATCAATGCCGCTGGCTTTTTGTCTAACGCGGTCATAGAACTTTTCTAGTGTCTTGGTTTCTTTACCAAAGGCTTGATCTTCTAACACGTCCAGCATGGTTTGCATGGCTAGGGAAACAGGGTTGTGCTGGGTAAATTCGTAACCCTCAAACAAAGCATCAAAAACAGGCTTGGTGATAAGGTGCTGCGCTAACATTTCCACCGCGTCCGCTTGGCTTATGCTGGGGTTTAAATGTGCCTGTAAGCCTGTTAAAAACCGTTGAAAGGCTTGTTGATGGCGTTCTTCGCCACTTTCTAACAAGACATTAATGCGGGTAATATGGGTCTCGGCAATAACAGCTATTTCTTTTGCCCATTTTTCCCAATAGTCACGTTCGCCACACTTAGCCACGATTTTTGCATAGATAGCATCACGCCATTCTTCAATGTGCGGGAACTGTAAAGTGGTTTGTACTGGCTTATCGTTCGGGTCGGTAGTTTCCGTGTCTCCATCGCCGTTGCCGCCACTTACGCCAATAATTTGAATATTGGCAGGATTGGTTTTATTGAGTGCAATTTTATTAACAGTGGCATTAAAGCGGTCGTCATGCGCTCTTAACGCCTGTAAAACCTGCCAAACGACTTTATACCGCTTGTTGTCTTTCAAGGCTTCTTCTGGCGGCATATCGGCAGGTATGGTTATCGGCAAAATCACATAACCGTATTGTTTACCTTCGGATTTACGCATAACACGCCCTACCGATTGCACCACGTCTACTACTGAATCACGCGGATTTAAAAACAAAACAGCATCCAAAGATGGCACGTCTACGCCTTCGGACAAACAACGGGCATTTGATAAAATTCTGCATACATTGGCTTCTGTGTCGGCTTTTAACCAGTCTAGTTTTTGGTTACGTTGTAGCGCGTTCATTTTGCCGTCAACGTGTTCAACTTCACAGTGTAAAAAATCAGATTCAATATCGTGGGTTTTGGCGTATTCACTGACAATGCTAGAGAACAATTTAGCGATTGTTTCAGAGTCTTTAATTTTTCCAGCGAAAGCTACGGCGCGGCGCATAGGTGCAGTATCGCCACCTAAATCCTCCATTCCACGTTTGGATAAACCGTTCCAACAGCCTGTAATTTTTGCGGCATCGGCTAAGGTGATTTCATTGCCAGAATCAGCAATTTGCGCTTGAAAGGTACGGGTTACATATTTTTCATCAACGGCTAAAACCATGACTTTGTAATCACATAGTATTTGAGCATCTAAGGCTTGTGAAAAACCTAAGCGGTAAAACTCTTCACCATACAAATTTTCATCATCCATAGAACACAATATCGCGTCGCTATCCTTAGC
This sequence comes from Methylococcales bacterium, assembly GCA_030654015.1. Classification (GTDB taxonomy): domain Bacteria; phylum Pseudomonadota; class Gammaproteobacteria; order Methylococcales; family Methylomonadaceae; genus UBA4132. Next base: position 40,094 of record JAURYI010000089.1, read on the forward strand.
CGCTGTCTTGGTATTATCATTGAAAATTCGCGGCGTGGCAGTCATGTACAGGCGTTTTTTAGCCTGTATAAAGTCTTGATTGTGAACTTTAACAAAATGCGAATCATCATCACCGTCTAGCGTTACGCCAGTGGTGCGGTGGGCTTCATCACAGATAATTAAATCAATAATCGGTAAGCCTTGTTTTTGTGCATCTGATATAACTTGAATGGATTGATACGTTGAAAATATCACCGTGCGTTTATTTTTAGCCGCGCTGATTTGTTTGCTTAAATCGTGGGCGTTGGTGGTAGCAGGAAAGGCTAGATCGTGAACGCTAATGTCTTCACTGTTGGGATTTTTACCGACTTTCTTATCTGAACACACTGCAAGGCAATGTAAGGCGGTATTCGCTTCGGCTGTCCATTCGCGTAGGGTTTGCGATAATAACGAAATGGATGGCACTAAGAACAGAATCAAGCCGCTTTCATTAACTAAATGCTCCGCAATTTTTAACGCGGTAAAGGTTTTACCAGTACCACACGCCATGATGAGCTTGCCACGGTCGGCGGTCTTAAAACCCGCTTCAACTTTTTCAAAAGCCGCTTGTTGATGCGGTCTTAGTGATTTCTTCTCTTTTAGTGTGATGTCTTGCGGGTTCTTGATACTAAAACGAGACCAATCAATCGGGCTATTGGCTAAATCAGCAACACCTAAGCGGATAACGGGTATTTGTTGGTCTTCTAACGCGGCTTCTGCGTGTTTGCTCCATTTATCCGTAGTCGAAACAATAATGCGACTGGTAAAAGACTTTGTGCCTTCATGGCTAGGCGTAAGGATTCCTTCGTAAATTGCTATTAGTGACCTGCAACAAGCATTACGTCTACATTTCTTCACTATTTATGTCCGAAACCGGACGGTTTCGGACATGCCTTCTGGTGGGTGTACAAAAATAAGCTAAATGT
>JAURYI010000103.1 GCA_030654015.1 Methylococcales bacterium
ATCCTAATTGGGTGAAAGAAATGCAGAAAGAGGGTTACTCAGGCACGTTGCAAATGCTCAACACCGTCAATAATTTCTGGGGTTGGCAAACGGTGGACAAAAACGTGGTGCGCGACGACCAGTGGCAAGAGTTTCATGAAGTGTATGTGAAAGATAAATACAAGCTCGGTACGCGCGAATGGTTTGAAAAATCCAATCCGACCGCACTGGCACAAATCACCGAACGCATGATTGAAGCTATCCGTAAAGATTACTGGAAAGCTGACGAACAAACCAAAAAGGAACTGGTAGAAATTTATCAGGAAATTGCTCAAAAGCACGACGTTCAGACTAACAACGAAGCCTTCAAAACCTATGTAGCCCAATTAGCACAAGGCTACGGCGTGAGTGCCAATGCCGCTCCTGCGGCGGCGCAGGCAACACCTGCACAACAAGCAACTGCGCCGCAAACCCCGACGGTATCAGTGCAAGGGCAACAGCTGCAAAAACAAGAAAAAGCCAGTGATACCGAACCCGACTGGACGCGCTGGCTGTACTTGCTGCCCGTATTATTGAGTTTATTCGGCGGTATGTTGTGGCAATTGCTGATGCAAAAACAGCCAAACCAAGGCAATAAAAAAGCGGGGTTATTGACATCCAGCTAACGTTCTCCTAGTTCCCACGCGCTGCGTGGGAATTCATACAGACCGCGCTGCGGTCTACTACAACGCGGCGCGTTGAAACTGCATTCCCACGCAGCGCGTGGGAACGAGAAAAACCCATAATTTTAAACCCATAAGAGAATTACCAAATTATGTCATTTATCGAATTATCACTCTACGAAGTGACCAAATATTTTTTAACCCCTGTATTACTGCTTATCATCACCATGTTCCTCTATGCGTTTTTTATGTTCGGCATATTTTTGATGGAATTAGGGCAGAGAATGTGGGCGAACAGCCAACAACAAACCTACCCTAACAGCCTTGACAGCTATCGCCAGAGCATCAAAAACTGCACCATTGAAGACATGGAGTTATTCATTCTGAAACAGTTAGAACCGCTGAAAATTGTCTCGCGTGCCGCGCCGATGCTGGGCTTGGTTGCCACTATGATTCCGATGGGGCCTGCGTTGCTATCACTCACCGAAGGCAATAGCCGTAACGTCAGTGAAAACTTAGTGGTGGCGTTTTCCGCCGTTATCACCGCGCTATTAGCCGCGTCCATCACTTTCGTGATTCTTACCGTCCGCCGCCGCTGGTTATTAACGGAATTGCGTGCGGTCAACCAATTGATGGGTGAATAATCATGGCTAAAAGCAGACTGCACATTTTAGAAGATGAAGAGCTTGATGATCCTATTTTGTCGATAGTGAATGCCGTTGATGTGTTTTTGGTCATTATTGCCATTTTGTTCATCATCGTGATGGAAAACCCGCTCAATCCATTTAATGAAGATAAAGTCGTGGTCGTTAAAAACCCAGGTGAAAAAAACATGGAAATGACCATCAAGGACGGCAAAAAAATGGAAAAATACAAAGCGACAGGCAAAATCGGCGAAGGTGAAGGCATGAAGGCGGGTGTGACTTACCAGCTGAAAGACGGCTCTTTTGTCTATGTGCCAGAGCAAGATGCCGCTCCGAAATAGCAACATGACGTTGCCCAACCATGAGCCGCTAGAGCAGCTCATGGTTGATAAACGACCATCAGCTGGGAAAGACACCCGTTGATAAATAGCGGTCGCCTCGGTCACAAATAATCGCCACAATCACCGCATTTTCAACTTCTTTGGATAAGCGTAATGCGGCGGCTATTGAACCACCCGATGACACACCCGCAAAAATACCTTCTTCAGCCGCTAACGCCCGCATGGTGCTTTCCGCGCTGTGTTGATCCATATCTATAATGCGATCTACTCGGTGGGGTTCGTAAATTTTGGGTAGATATTCGGTTGGCCAGCGACGAATCCCCGGGATTTTGGCATTACCCTCAGGTTGTACGCCGATAATTTGTATGTCGGGATTTTGTTCTTTCAAATAACGCGATGTGCCCATAATCGTACCCGTTGTTCCCATACAACTGACAAAATGCGTAACCTGCCCCTCGGTATCCTGCCAAATTTCAGGGCCGGTACTTTCATAATGGGCGCGTGGATTATCGGGGTTGGCAAATTGATCCAGAATGCGCCCTTTACCCGCCGCTTCCATGTCCCGCGCCAAATCAATTGCCGCTTCCATACTGCCCGCAGCGGGCGTTAAAATAATCTCCGCGCCGTAGGCTTTCATGGAAGCGATGCGTTCCATGCTCATATTGTCAGGCATAATCAAGGTCATTTTATAACCTTTAATCGCCGCCACCATCGCCAAGGCTATGCCCGTATTGCCGCTGGTGGCTTCAATCAAACAATCGCCCGCTTTAATTTCACCGCGTTCTTCGGCGCGTTTAATCATGCTCAATGCAGGTAAATCTTTTACTGAACCTGCGGGATTATTGCCTTCCAGTTTAGCAAGAATGATATTGCTGGTGTTGCCAGCCAGACGCTGTAAACGCACCAGCGGCGCATTACGCACAAAGGCTTCGATAGTTAAGTAGTTCATATATAAGTGTCTCTGCTGGGTGAAAATAGATTATGTACAATGATTACACAATCTTGGCAAGATAATCGGTTAATTGATAGACGTTAATGAATGTAATGTCAAACATTGCGGTTAAGCCTTTCGTTTTGGTGTCATTCATATCGGCAACTAAAAATAAAAAATAAGGCTTGTCGATAGCCAGTTGTTTGCGTAGCTTGCAATACTTATCAATAAACTGTCGATATTCGCCTGATTTGCATTCAATAAATAACGGTGTGTTATTAATTAAAAAGAATACATCAATTTCGTAACGTCCATTAATAGTATCTATCCGCATATTGCGCGTACAGGAAAAATCCAGTTGCCGTGAATAACAATAATCGACAATTTTCATAAACGCATACCATTCTAACCATTCGCCATTAAAAAACTGTACAATACGAGTAGCAGATTGTAAATTCAAAGTAATTAAATTTTTTTGAGCATGATAAGAGTACCGTGCAACAAAGGAATAATCATACAATTCTTTACAAAACTTTTTTATTATTTCACCGTCTTTATTATCATAATGAGATAATTCAATATAGGCTCTGTCTTTATTGGCTAATTGACGGTGTTTTATTTTATTACTGACTGTTTTTAATACCGCATAATTATCGCCTAATGCGACCGCTATTTCATCAAAAAAACCTGTGGTATCCATTGCCTCGGCATTGACTTCAACGGTGATATATTTACGTTTAAACCAATGAGTAATCGGCTCATATTGTGCTTTTAGAGTCAACGCATCGGTATCGTGAATATTAATAGTGTTGGCTAAAGTGGCTGTTTCTAGTGTCGATTTTGGTTTTAAAGATTTATTTTTCTTTAAAGAAGGTTGGAGTTTAGTATTTTTATGTGGATGAATATCAATGGTTTTTTGCGTATTATTTGCTGGCGTTATAGCAGCCAAAGGCATGGGTTCAGATTCAATAGCAACACCAAAATTCCCTGCTAATACTGCCAATCCCTTGGTATAGCCCTGTCCTATGGCTCTAAATTTCCATGCGTTTTGATGGCGGTACAGTGTCGCCAAGATAATCGCGGCTTCTCTACTGGTGTCGGTTAATTGGTATCTGACAATCTCTTGTTTAGTGGCAAAATTAAATACTTTGATATTGATATTGTTGACTAAAGAGAAATTGTGTTTTCGATGTTTGGCTTCATGAATAGATAAGACAAATGCAACGTGGCTAATATCAGGTGACAGCTGTTTTAAACTGACTTTAAAACGGCGGTCTTTGAATAAAACGGCATTATCTGAGGAACGTGGTTGATTATAAAAAATAAAATCGCTATCAGCTTTTACTTTATTGTGTTCTGTTAATAAAAAAGCACTGACATCAATATCTAGCGGCGGAGTCATTGTGTTTGTTTGCCATTCGGTGACAATGACGACATCACTGAGCAGCTGGTCTTGCGTAGCTAACGAAATATTTTCTCCTTTTTGTAGGCAATGCGTCACTATAAATTCCTTGGGTGTGTGCCTAAAATATGCACCATGATATTAATCAGTATTTGAGTTGGTTGGTATGGTATCAATAATTGTGAATATTGACACCGCACGGTCAGGACAGATACTTATCAATCATAAGTATCTGTCAGCAAATTTACACTTATCTTGGTTGTTATTTACGTTTTACAGGCTGGGGTGTCAGTTTCCAGATGTCGTTATTGTATTCATTAATGGTGCGGTCGGTAGAAAATTTACCGCTGTTGGCGCAATTTAAAATGCTCATGCGTGTCCAGTGATCTTTATCACGGTAGGCATCTTCAACCCGTTTTTGCGCATCAACGTAACTGCGAAAATCGGCAACTGTCATCCACGGATCATGCGGACATTTGATGGAGTTGATTAAATCATCAAATATCCCCGTTTCAAACTGATTAAAATGCGCGGATTCCAGCAGGTGTATGACACGGCGCAAATCGTCATCCATGTTGATAATTGCCATTGGATCGTAATGATGACGGCGTGCGGCAATTTGTTCTTCCGTTAAGCCGAACAGGAAAAAGTTATCGTCACCGACTTCTTCGCGAATTTCAATGTTTGCGCCATCCAGCGTACCGATGGTAATCGCGCCATTCATCATCAGCTTCATGTTGCCTGTGCCTGAGGCTTCTTTGCCTGCGGTGGAAATTTGCTCTGATAAATCCGCCGCCGTACATATTTTTTCCATTGCCGATACGCGATAATCGGGTAAAAACAACAAGGTTAATTTATCGCCTACGTCAGGGTCAGCGTTGATGACGTTGGCAACGTTGTTGATTAACTTGATGATTTTTTTCGCCATGACATAACCAGGGGCAGCTTTGCCACCGATGAGTACACAGCGTGATACCCAGTTTTTGGTATCACCGCGTTTAATACGGTCATAAAGATGAATAACGTGCAGGACATTCAACAGTTGGCGTTTGTATTCGTGAATCCGTTTGACTTGAACATCAAATAAAGCCTCGACATTAAGATGCAGTTCGCCCTCATGCTTGTCTTTTTTATAGTCAATCAATCGGGCTTTTGCCGCCTGTTTAATCGCGTGCCAACGATGTCTGAAATCGGCATCTTCGGCGTAAGGTTCTAATTTTTTCAGTTGTGCCAAATCAGTCACCCAGCCGTTGCCGATAGTGTCGGTTATCAAAGCGGCAAGTTCTGGATTACAGCCCGCCAACCAGCGGCGGGGAGTTACGCCGTTGGTTTTGTTGTTGAATTTATGTGGCCATAGCTGGTAAAAATCGTGAAATAAGCCTTGTTGCAGCAACTGGGTGTGTAATTGCGCTACGCCGTTCACCGAAAAACTGCCCGCTATTGCCAGATGCGCCATTCTGACCAGTTTTACCTGACCTTCTTCGATAATCGACAAATTACGCAATCGCTCGCCTTCTCCCGGCCAGTGCATGGCGACTTCTGCCATAAAACTGGCATTTATGCTGAAAATAATGTCCATGATGCGCGGCAATAAGCGTTGCATCAGGTTCACCGACCATTTTTCCAGTGCTTCGGGTAATAAGGTGTGATTGGTGTATGCCATGGTGCTGCGGGTAATTTTCCACGCCGCATTCCATGATAAACCGTGAATATCCATCAACAGGCGCATCAGTTCGGGTATGGCGATGCTGGGATGGGTATCATTGAGCTGGAAGCAGTTTTTTTCGGCGAACTGGGAAAAATCTTTGCCGTGTAAGCTAATCCAATGGCTCAACACATCTTGTAAACTGGCGGAGGCGAGAAAATACTGTTGGCGCAAGCGCAGTTCCTTGCCGTTTTCACTGCTGTCATTCGGATACAGTACCATCGTAATATTTTCAGCGGCAATTTTAGAGGCCACCGCTTCCGCATAATCGCCCGCATGAAACTCATCTAAATTGAATTCTTCGGTAGCGACCGCTTTCCATAAACGCAGGGTATTGACCGTGCCGTTCTTATAACCGGGAACAGGCGTGTCATAAGGCATTGCCAATACATCATTTGAGCCTACCCAGCAAAAGCGTTGTTTGCCGTTTTCATCCACATGATCTTCAACATAACCGCCAAATTTGATGCGATGTGAATATTCCAGTCGCTCAATTTCCCAGACGTTGCCGTGCCGCAACCAATGGTCGGGTTTTTCCACCTGTTCGCCATCGACGATACTTTGGGTGAACATCCCATATTCGTAACGCAAGCCATAACCGATAACAGGCAATTGCAAGGTGGCACAGCTGTCGATAAAGCAGGCAGCAAGCCGACCTAAACCGCCATTACCCAAGCCTGCATCCTGCTCACAGGCAATCAGTTCTTCAATTTCAATACCGAGGTCGTACATCGCCTGACTGACGGTATCGGTAACGCCCAAATTAAGCATGGCATTACTCAGTGTGCGCCCCATTAAAAATTCCATGGACAGATAATAACCGCGTCTGCAATTATTGTCTTTGTAGGTGTGATGGGTGGCTTTCCAGCGTTCCATCAGGCGGTCTCTTATCGACATTGACAGGGCTTCACCTGCATAAAAGGGTGAGCTGGTGTGTTCGTCACGCCCCAGTAAATGCACATAGTATTGTTTAAAATCATCAATAAAATCGGCTTTTTCCATGCCCTGTTCAGGGAGATCCGTCATTAATGATGAGTTAACTTGACTGGTTACAAATTTTTTAGTCGGCATTATTTTTTCCTTAATCGTGTAAATCAAAAACAGGTTAGCCTTGCGCCTTTTGTCTCGCGCTTTTAGTTTTTAGTTTTTTACCTTTTTCGGCGGCTTTCAGTCGATTATTAGCGGATTCAATCAATGTTTCCTGAACGCCTGTTTTATCTTGTTTGTCTGTAGGATTCCGCTGAATGTACTGACCATCGGGCTGCATATCCCACACACTGCGTTGATTCTCGAGTTGTACGGTTAAAATTTGGCGCAACGCGGCTTGTAATTCAGGTTTCTGTACGGGTGTGACCACTTCGACGCGACTTTCCAGATTGCGTTTCATGCAATCGGCTGAACCGATAAAGTATTCTTCGTCGCCGCCGTTGTGAAAATAAAAAATGCGTGAATGTTCTAAAAATCGCCCGACGATACTGATAACACGCACGGTTTCAGACAGCCCTGCGATATTGGGTCGCAAGCGGCAGGTATCGCGAATAATTAAATCAATTTTTACCCCTGCCTGTGAGGCGCGATACAGGGCTTCGGTAATGTCGGCATCTTCCAGTGCGTTCATTTTAAATTGAATCAAACCCTGATTGTGTTCGCTGTGCTTGCTGATTTCGCGTTCAATTTTTTTGAGCAAGCTGGGTTTTAATACTTTAGGGGCGGGTAGCAGACTTTTATAATTGCGTTTCGGCACTAGCCCAGTGGTTAAATAATTGAATAATTCGGTTAAATCTTCGCCTATCTGCTGGTCACAGGTCAAAATACCCAAATCGGTATAAATCCGCGCCGTGCCTGCGTGATAATTGCCCGTGCCGATGTGCGCGTAACGACGTAAGCCATTGTAATCCTGCCGCACCACATACACTACTTTGCTGTGGGTTTTTAAGCCGACCACGCCATAAGTGACATGAACACCCGCATTTTCCATGCGATGCGCCCATTTGATATTGGCGGATTCATCAAAACGGGCTTTTAATTCTACTACCACTGCGACCTGTTTACCGCTCAGCGCGGCATCAATCAGGTATTGAATGATTTTAGTGCCTGCGGAGGTGCGGTACAGGGTCATTTTAATCGCCTGTACATTGGGATCACGACTCGCTTCCTTGACAAACCGCTCGACGGTGGTGACGAACGATTCATAAGGATGCTGTAATAAAATCGTGCCTTGGTCTCTAATGGCATGAAAAATATTCGGGGCATTCAATAATTTTGGATGATCGCAAGGGTGATGCGGAGGATCAAGTAAATCAGGGCGGTCGATGGCGGTCAGCTGAAATAAATCAGACATTGCCATCAGACTGTCAACGCTGAATATATCCTGCTCATCTAAACCCAGCTCCGCCATTAAGCGACCGCGTTGCAGTTTTGCCATGTTTTTCGATACTTCAAGGCGGACGACGGAGGCGAATTTCCGTTCACGCAGTTCTGATTCAATCATTTGCAATAAATCATCTGCCTGTTCTTCGTCTTTTTCGGTGACGGCATTACGGGTGACGCGAAACAACTCACAAAACGCCACTTTCATATCAGGAAACAGCATATCCAGATTGTTCGCCATTAAGTCACCTAACGCGACATAGCTGTGTTCATTGCCGATTTGAATAAAGCGTTTTATTTTCGGACTGACGGGTACTTTAATGCGCACTAGCGTCATGTCATCGGGTTCAGTCGAATAAATGCCTGCCAGTAAATTCAGTGCCAGATTGGAGATGAAGGGAAACGGATGCGCAGGATCAATGGCTTGCGGCGTGACCAGCGGAAAAATATTGCGAATATAATGTTCGCGCATGGTTTTCTGCTGTTCTTTTGACAGCTTGTTATAAGGCACGATACGGATGTTTTGCTGTTCAAGCAAGCCCATTACTTGGCTGAAGACCGCTCGTTTTTTCGCTTCTATTTGCCGTACCAGTGCGTAGCATTCGGTAATTTGCTGCTGCGAACTGCGTCCATCAATACTGAGTTCACTGATACCCGCGCCGACTTGTTGCTTCAGCCCGCCGATACGCTTCATAAAAAATTCGTCGAGATTGGCACTGACGATAGCAATAAATTTAACTCTTTCCAATAACGGTGTGCGCTCGTCTTCCGCCTCCCATAACACACGCTTGTTGAATTCCAGCCATGTTAATTCACGATTCAAATACCACTCAGGAGAGGTAAGGTCGATGTGCGGGGTGACGGTTGTTACGGATTCATCGGTAGCAGGTTGAGTAGTCATAGTGATTGATGATGAGTAGGTTGAAATAGTCTGGGCGTTGTTTGTCATTGAGATGGCAATCATATACTGTAAAACTATTGAGTTACATCTGCGTGTCAGTCGGCATGAAATGTCGCTTGCCCGCCAAGCGTTCAAAGAACATAAACAGGTTGCTTACGCCGTTGTGTTGGTATTGCATATCGTACTTTGCCAACTGTCGGCTGTCATTGTACAAACTTAATAGATGAGGGGGAATGTCTATCATTTCAAGGATGACTGATGATAGGAAACCTATAGACAAAAAAATACCCCGACAAGCGGGGTATTTTTCAACAATCGGTAGTAAACAAGGTGCATTAGCACCCCATTAATTAACCTTCGTTGTTTACTGCGAACGGGTGTTTCGCTTCGCCTTTAGCTGCAACAACTTCAGCAGCAGTAGGAGAACCAGCAACAGCGCGTTTCAGAGCTTCTTTAGTTGCTGCATAGTTGAATGATTCAATTTTTGCATCGTCTTCAGCCATCCAGTGAATGAATACGCCAACAGAGATGAATAAATCATCAGCTTCGTCAGCTGGGATAGTGCCGTCTTCAACACAATCAGCAACAGCCATAGCAACAGCACGTTGTGCTGGGCCGAACATTTGAACAGCTTGTTTAGCACCTTTGATAGTTACTTTGTTGAACAAAATAGTAGCAGGTTTAACTAACAAGTTAGGAGCAACAACAGCTAACAAAGTAGAGAAACCGTCTTTGTTGTTTGTTAAAGCGTTTGCAAATGCAGATTCAGCAGCTGAACCTCTTGGACCGATGATTAAGTCAATGTGAGCAATCTCGTTGCCTTCACCAACTAAAGATTCGCCAACCATCATTTTAGTGATTTTCGCCATGCTTGTTTTCCCCTATGAAGAAATGTGAAAAATTATTAAGTGTTGTTACTAATGAAATTCTCTAAAAATACCGTCAATACCGTTGCTACAGTCATATCTGCCGTAGTACCTGGATTCACGCGCTTAGATTTAAGCTCCTGATCGATATTATGCAGTAACGGCACAATCAAATCGGGATTGTCGGTGTTAGACAGCTCATTACTGAGTTGAATCATTCGACTGGCTACCATTTCAGTGTATTGATCGCCGTATTTTCTTTCAATGTGACTATCAGGATAGCGGCTCAGCAAATCCGCATAAACTGCGACTGCCGCCCAACTATGATTGCCCCACTTAAGAAGTCCATGATTATACCTTAAAACGGTAAAATCAAAAATATCTTTATAATCCGTCAGGTACTGAAGTGCAATACGGTCTTTACTGCTTGCCAGTTGCATGGCTTGCTGTAACGTCACCGACGCGCTTGCTTTTACATCTTGTTCTGCCACCTCGCCCAACCCAGCAGGAGCGGCTAACGCAATGGCTTTAAATGCCCAATCAGCATCCGCTAGCGTGGTATTTTCAAGCACTTGATGCAATGCCTGTCTGAGCGTCACGCCAGATGTGCAATAGCCAACTGCTTGCACCAGCGGCGCACACAATAAAATAATACCTAAATTGGTATTGCACCCCACCGCATCGCGCGTTGCTTTTACCGCATAAAATATTTTTTCGCCCAGTGAATAATTAGGATTACACAACGGCGCGGCACTCACGTTGGCACTGAGGCGAAAATCATCCACCGTCATATCATGCGCGGCAGAATAAATACTGACATTACCTGGTTTAAATGCCTGTAATTCCACTTCACAGGCTTGTTGATAGAGTTGTTCTAATTGATTCATAATTTAGATTCGGAGTCCAAGGCATGACTTGGACGGATTAAAAACGCCCAAAACGTGTTTTGGACTCCTAAAATAACAGATACACCCACTACCCTTATTTTTATAAATAACGGCGAATTAAATCATCAACCAATAACTGCGCAATATTAACATCACACGCACTTTCCAGACCTTTCCACGCGGGAATACTGTTGACCTCAATCACACTGTAATGCCCGTCTTTATCCTGAATAATATCCACGCCTGCATAATCCATCTTTAACGCGGCAGTCGCTTGAATGGCTAACTCTGCCACTTCCGCATTTAAGTCAATAGGTTCACAACTCGCGCCCTGCGCCACATTATTCAACCACGACTTACCACGCCGACGCATAGCGGCAACCGCCTGCCCGTTAATCACAAACACCCGCTTATCCGAAAAACCAGCACCCGCACAATGCACAAAGCGTTGCAGATAATACACGCCACCACTTGCCGCCAACCATAATAAATCCGTCATTTTCTCAATGCGCCGTATGCCTTCGCCTTGCGAACCGAACAACGGCTTACTGATTAATAAATGTCCGTTTTTCAGTTCGTTTTCCGCAATGGCTAACGCCTGTTCACGGTCGCGTAATACCCACGTCAACGGCGTTGGCAGCCCTGCGTTATGCAGTAAAAAACTGGTCATGCCCTTATCAACACTGCGCTCTATCGCATGACCATCGTTATACACGGGAATGTTGGACAATTTCAGTGCGTGCAAAAAATCCAGATACAACACCACTTCCTGCAACGAACCACCCGGTACGCCGCGCACAAATACCGCATCGGGTAACTTTTGTTCAAAACGGGGAATTTTAATCACGGACTGATTGGCTTGAATATCAAAACGGCATTCCGTTAACGATACATACTCACAATCATAATCATACTGAGCAAACGCAAGGCGTAACTGCTTGCCATGCCAACCCGCATCATCGGTAAAAATAGCAATACGTCCTGTCAAAGATGCACTCCAAAACGCCGTAAAATCGGCAATAACACAAGGTAAGTAGTGACAGTAGTCGTGCTTGCCAAAAACAAACTCAACCAAAAATTCATACCTTGTTTCAGTAATAAGGGAAAAATAAGGAAAAATAATAACGACGGTAACACCAACCAAAAAATCTGCTCAACCAATTCGGCGATTTGCACAGTCGGTGAGCCCTCAATCCGCATCCAGATAATCGCCAACAACGTGGTCAGCGGCAAAGAAGCCAATAACGCCCCTATCCCAGTATTGCGTTTGGCAATTTCGGACACGGCGACAATAATCAGCGCGGAGACTATGAGTTTTAGAGCGTAATAAAACATTGAGTTAGTGTGAATTAATGTAATTCATTTACCAAAATAAAATAAGAATATGTGAACGCAATAAGATGCAAATCCTACGCACTTTACCCATTGTTTTCATCCGAACGCCAATGTTTAAAATTCTTACAAACTAAAGTAGCGATTTCTCGGCTAATTTTTAACGTCACGCAGAGTCTTTAAATACTCCACTGTCATAAACAACGCCGCTATCGACCGCGCTTCGGTGCATTCGCCTGTCATTAACAATTCGTTAATGTCGCTCAATTTCCATTCCACAACTTCCAGTTCTTCGGGTTCATCGCCTAATAATCTTTCTGCGTATAAATCCTGCGCAACGATAATTTCGGTGGTGTGTTCCAGATAAGACGGAGCGAGGGAGAAGGTGCTGAGGTGATGCAACTGATTTGCACCATAACCGACTTCTTCTTTAAGTTCCCGATTTGCCGCTTCTAAAAAGGTTTCACCTGCATCGACTTTGCCTTTCGGTAAACCCAGTTCATAGCGGTGTACGCCTGCCGAATATTCACGAATTAATAACACGGTTTCATCGTCCAATAATGGCACAACCAGCACCGCGCCGTTGGAATGCCCACGCGCCAGACGTTCGTAGTTGCGTTGTACGCCGTTGCTGAATTCTATCTCCAGCGACTCAATACGAAACAGGCGGCTGGTGGCAATCGTTTTCTTGTTGAGAATGGTCGGTTTCGTAGACATTGTGCTATGGTAATCAATTGTTTTTTGCTCACTATAACGCACTTAATCATGATTGACTGGAAATTTTGTGACACGGTTTTATTGGATATGGATGGCACGTTGCTGGATTTGAATTTTGATAATCATTTCTGGAAAGAGTTTGTGCCGTTGAAGTTTGCCGAACTGCACAACGTGTCGCTAACGGAGGCAAAACAACAGCTAGAGCCGCGCTTTAAGCGCATGGAAGGCAAGCTGGAATGGTATTGTCTGGATTATTGGAGCGAGGCGTTACAGCTGGATATTGCAGGTTTAAAAGCCGAAATAGCGGGACTCATTGCGGTATTGCCGCACGTTACCGAGTTTTTAACCAAACTTCAACAAACGCCGAAAACAGTATTATTGGTGACGAATGCCCATCGTGACAGCCTGAATTTGAAAATGGAAAAAACCTGTTTACACACGTTTTTCGATGACATTATTAGTTCGCATGATGTGGGTTTTGCCAAAGAACATCCTGAATTTTGGCGGTTATTACACCAGCAACACGGCTTTGATAAAGCCACCACCTTGTTGGTGGATGACTCGCTGGCGGTGTTGAATGCTGCCCGAGCGTTTGGTATTGGTCAGATAGTGGCTGTCAGCAAACCAGACAGCCAACAAGCCAAACGCAGTATTAGCGATTTTTTGGCTATTGAGGATTTTCGGGAGTTGATGGTCGGTTTGTAACGCGGTACGCGGTTTGAACGCGCAACGCTTCGCTATTGGCAATTATTCGGGTCGAAAATACCGATGTTTTCAGGTCGTTACAAGTACTTATATTTTCTTTTAACATTTAAAAATATGACAATATCACTCTCTTACACAGAGGATAAAAGTTTACCCTGTGGTTGCTTAACGGCTGTCAAATTGGGCGTTGATTAATGTAGCATTGACAGGATTAAGAACAGCAGAAAACCAATAAAAAACGTTGCCGTAATATAAGCATTATCGGGTAATTGATGGGCTTCGTGCAGTAACTCTTCTGTGACCAGATAAAGTAATGACGCTAATCCGAATGCCAGTAATAACGGAATGCCGGTCATTTTATGCAGCTTAGTTAGACCCAAGCTAACCGATAATGCGAGTCCCAGGGAAAACATTTCCAAGCCTAAAGCGATGGTTAAAAACTGCCCCGCCTGTTCATTAGCCGCAAAACTAACCCCGATTAAAAAGCCGTCTACAATCACATCGACACCCACTGCTCCTAGCATAGCGATAGGCATTCCAACTCGATCATGTTGATGCTGGTTAGCTTCTACTTTCTCTGCATAAGCGCGGATGAGGAGCATAAGCAGCACCCCACAGCTAAATCCAATGGCAACCTCATAGGGTTCATGACTTTTGCTAATGCCGGGCAATAAATCCACAGCGACCACCGCAAAAACTACCCCGGAGGTAAAATGCTGGATGACCGAACGCCATGTATTGGAGGGTTGTCGGATTTTTGCAACGATTCCGCCGAGGATGAACGTGACAAAGGGGATAAGGGCATAGAAAAAAACAGATTGCATAGATTGAAATTCTATTAAGGGAATAATGAACTGGCGGTTATCAACAAGTTGTCGAATATTAACAGCATAACGGCTTAAGATTATAGGAACCGTAAGTTTATGAGTAAAGCGGGCTATGATGGCGTGCTTGCCTTTGCGGAACGAGTAATTTTTGCGACAAAATGTCTCGAACCCATTGTTCAGCAGTGCTTGATAAATAACAAACTAGCCTTATGCCACTTGGCAAGTCACTGATTTTATTGTCTTTAGTGGTTTACCTTGCTACTCTATATTGACACGTTCACATCGATTTTTTCGGAGGACATTTGAATAGTCGCACCATTAGCAACGTACAAGCCCCTATTATTCCTGTTGTTGCCAAATGGACACGCAACACGCCTGATACTTTATCCTTAGGGCAAGGCATGGTGTTTTATCCGCCGCCTGAACGTGCCTTAGCCGCCATTCGTGATTTTGGTCAACGCCCCGAAGAGCATCAATATGGTGCAGCATTAGGCGATAAACGCCTGTTAGATCTGATTGCCGAAAAACTGCGCAGTGAAAACCAGATTAATCCAAATGATTATCAGATTATGGTGACAGCCGGTGCAAATATGGCATTTTTAAATGTCCTGCTTGCGATTACTGATCCAGAAGATGAAATAATTTTGCCCGTGCCTTATTATTTTAATCAGGAAATGGCGATACGGATGCTGAACTGCACACCCGTCGCTGTGCCGACTGACCGCTATTATCAATTACAGTTTGATAACATTGCCGCCGCCATTACCGAAAAAACCCGTGCCATTGTCACCGTTTCGCCCAATAATCCCAGCGGTGCAGTGTATTCAGAACACGATTTACGCGCGGTAAATGCCTTATGCCGTGAGCATGGGTTGTATCATATTTGCGATGAGGCGTATGAATATTTTGTCTATGGTGAGGCTTGCCATTTTTCTCCTGCCAGTCTTCCTGATGCCGCCGCGCATACCATTTCTCTGTATTCATTATCTAAAGCCTACGGTTTTGCCAGCTGGCGGGTGGGTTATCTCGTAATGCCAAAAGACCTGCTACCCTCGTTGCTGAAAGTCCAAGATACCAATCTGATTTGTCCGCCGTTGATATGTCAACAAGCCGCTATGGGTGCGCTGGAAGTCGGTTCGGATTATTGCAAAGCACAGTTACCTCGTCTGTTGGCAATCCGTACTCAGGTTATCAGTCGTCTACAGGAAGTCAGCGATAAAATAGATGTGGTTGCCACAGAAGGCGCGTTTTATTTATTATTAAAACTCCACACGCAACGCAATGATTTGGACGTGGTAAAAACTTTGATTAGTGATTATCAGGTGTCGGCGATTCCCGGTTGTGCGTTTGGTTTAACTGACGGCTGTTATTTACGCCTGTCTTACGGAATGCTCGATAGCACCCGTGCTGATGAAGCTATGACCCGATTGATAAAAGGAATCAAAGCATTATGTTGACTACTTTTTTGTTATTTGAGTGAATTATTTTAATGTTAGATTAACTCCCGTTATTTCAAAATCAATCATCTATAAATTATGAGCCAATGCACCATAAGCTGTGAACTTCATGATTACCTTGAAATTGCTTGTATGTATGGCTATCAGGTCAAACTGACGTTAAAAGATGATCGAATTATTGAGGGCAAGGCTGTTGATGTACTGACGACTGCTGAAAAGCGGGAATACCTGATAATTGATACTGGACGCGAACAGCAGAAGATTGAATCCCATCAACTCAGCAAAATGCAGGTTCTGACAGCCAATGCCAAGTTTAAGGAAGTCTTGTTTTAGGGGTGTGGTTAAACATTACCAATGCAAGCGCAGTTTAGTGGATGGATATTACACGGGATACAGCCAACCACCCATAACATGATTATGTTAGACAACGTACAGACTAAAAACGCTGCTCCTATTATGTTTACTCTGGGTTCGACACTAAAACCCAATGCAATCTGGTAACATAGAGCCAGAACCATTTATAAAAAATAGTCCGCTAAGGTTCACTAAATTCGGTGAAACGCCAAAACCTTGTGCGCCCTACCCCCACTTAGCTAATCAAGCTATCACACCTTAAATTTAGGAATTGTTATGTCAAAAGCCAAAGCGTATGCCGCATTTAACCCACATGACCCGTTAGCTCCTTTTGAATTTGAACGCCGCGAGTTGAAAGCCACCGATGTGCAGATTGATATTTTGTATTGCGGGGTCTGTCATTCCGATATTCATCAGGTGCGTGATGAATGGGGTAATTCCGCCTTTCCTATGGTGCCGGGACATGAAATTGTCGGTAAAGTCATTAACATCGGCAGCGACGTTAAAAAATTCTCCGTCGGCGACAAAGTAGGTGTGGGCTGCATGGTGGACTCTTGCCGTACTTGCCCTGATTGTCTGGAACAACAACAGCAATATTGCAATCATACGGTGTTTACTTATAACTGCCCAGACCAGCACAGCAACGGTACGGTCAGCAATTATGGCGGTTATTCCAATCACATCGTGGTTGAGCAGGATTTTGTGTTAAAAATTGCTGATAATTTGGATTTAGCCGCCAGTGCGCCGCTATTATGTGCAGGTATTACCACTTATTCACCGTTAAAACATTGGAAAGTCGGCGCAGGTCAAAAAGTGGGCGTGGTCGGTTTAGGCGGTCTAGGACACATGGGCGTTAAATTCGCCCGCGCTTTAGGTGCGCACGTCGTGTTGTTTACCACGTCGGCAAACAAAGTTGAAGATGCCAAACGTTTGGGTGCGCATGAAGTAGTAATTTCTAAAAATGAGGATGAAATGGCGGCTCACATACAGAGTTTTGACTTTATTTTAAATACCGTTGCCGCCCCGCATAATCTGGATGCTTTTACCAACTTATTAAAACGTGATGGCACGCTGTGTTTAATCGGTGTGCCAGATCAACCGCATCCTTCCCCTTCGGTCGGCAACCTGATTTTCAAACGGCGTTCTATTGCAGGTTCTTTAATCGGCGGCATTCAAGAAACGCAGGAAATGCTGGATTTTTGTGCGGCACATAACATCACCTCCGATATAGAGCTAATCCCGATTCAACGCATTAATGAGGCTTACGAGAGAGTGTTAAAAAGCGATGTCAAATATCGGTTTGTTATTGATTTAGCCAGTCTTGATGCTGAAACAGCATAAGCGTTTCATTATTATTTATAGTGGTTTAGGAGAAATTTTTTGAAACCATCTTTTTATGACCTAAATTATTCTGATTTAGAAATGATTATAAATCAGAATAATTTAAACAGCTCAGCAGCGACAGTTCTTTTTAATTGGCATTATAAGAAAAAAGAAAATACTCAATGCCTTAATAAAATTGCTAAATGCTCAGCGGATTTTTTTCAAAATAATTTCGACTTTTCACTACCCGAAATCGACACGGTTTACGAGTCAAAAAAAGATAGAACTGTAAAATTTCTTTTTAAACTTAAAGACCAGCATAAAGTTGAAACTGTGCTTATCCCGTTTAATAATAAATACTCCATTTGCCTTTCATCGCAGGTTGGCTGTGCGATGAATTGTTCTTTTTGTTTTACAGGAAAACAAGGGCTTAAAAGAAATTTAACTACAAGTGAAATTGTCGGTCAGTTTCTACAGGCTTGGCGTTGGTTGGCGAACAATAGAGCTGGAGAAGAGAGAATTTTAAATATTGTTTTTATGGGACAAGGCGAACCTTTACATAATTTTGATGCCGTCAAAAAAGCGTGCGAGATATTTCTATCAAAACATGGAACGTCAATTGGTGTTCAAAAAATTACTATTTCAACGGCGGGTTATATTCCAGGACTTAAAAGATGGAGTCAGGAAATTCCGAGAGTAAACCTTGCGTTATCTCTTCATTCCCCCTTTGAAGAAAAGAGGAATCAACTTATTCCCATTAATAAAAAATATCCGCTAGATGAGGTATTGGAAATTATTGATAAAATACCTTTAAATAAAAAACAATTTATTACTTATGAATATATTCTGATAAAAGATTTTAATGATTCTCCAGAGGATGCTGAAAAATTGGGAGCAATACTGGCGGGTAAAAGTGCTTATATAAACTTAATTCCTTTTAACTCCTTTCCAGAGTCACATTATCAGTGTCCTGATGTGGATAAAATTGAAAATTTTAAAGCGGTGTTAGATACTTTTAAAATCCCGACTTTAATCAGAGGTGCAAAAGGCGATGATGTATTAGCCGCGTGCGGACAACTTAATTCTAAAAATAAAATCGCTATCGAGTGCTAGTGAAAGGAGTGATTATCTTTTTTGACAAAAACGCACACGCTACCGTTTTGTCTCGGCATTTATAACTTTGTTAGATAGCCTATGCAATCCAAAACCGAATTTACGATGCTTTTGGACGGGGTTTATTAATCCGTTTATTGGGAGCCGACTTAGGTCTTGGGGGTCTTTTTTCTGGCTGGATAATGTCCGCTAACAGGTCTTTAGTAATCGGTTTGATGGCGATTTTCTGCTCGGTATAGGCTTCAATATCAGGCATGGAATAGGCGTATTCTTCACAAATAAAGCTGATTGCGACACCACTGGCACCGAATCGCGCGGTGCGTCCGATTCTATGCACATAATCTTCTACATCTTGCGGCAAATCGTAGTTAAAAACGTGCGACACATCGGCAATATGCAAGCCTCTGGCGGCGACATCGGTCGCAATCAATAGCGTGATGTTGTTTTCCTGAAAATCGTTGAGGATGCGCTGGCGTTTGTCTTGCGGCACGTCACCACTGAGCGCGGCGGTTTTGTAGCCATTGGCATTTAGCGTGTCTTCCAGCAATTCCGCACAGCGTTTGGTATTAACAAAAATAATACTGCGTTGCGGTTGGTATTGATTCAAGATACCGATTAACAGTGGAATTTTTTGTTCATTGGCGGGACAGAATGCGTATTGCTCAATGGCTTTAGAGGTGACTTCTTCGCTTTCAATACGAATCAACACGGGGTTATTCATGTGTTCGTAAGCCAGTTCTGTCACTTTATAAGATAGCGTTGCCGAAAATAACATATTCAGACGTTTGTCCGCTTCGGGCATACGGCGCAATAAAAACCGAATATCTTTGATAAAACCCAAATCGAACATACGGTCGGCTTCATCCATGACCATCACTTGGATGTTATCCAGCGTGAACGCATTTTGGCGATAAAAATCAATAATACGACCCGGTGTGCCGATGATAATATCAACATTGGATTTTATTTTATCCAATTGCTTCTGGTAATCAGTGCCGCCGTAAATCAGCGCGAATTTCAGCGTCAGGTGCTTGCTGAGTGCTACTGCGTCTTTGTGAATTTGAATGGCAAGTTCGCGCGTCGGGGCAATAATGATAGCGCGTGGGTTGTTAATTTTCTCGCTTTCATCGTTAATTAACCGCTGAAACGTCGCCAGTAAAAACGTTGCGGTTTTGCCTGTGCCTGTTTGCGCCTGCCCTGCCATGTCTTTATCGCGCAGCAAAATAGGCAAGGCTCTGTCTTGTATCGGCGTGCAGTGCGTAAAGCCCGCGTCGGTCAAGCCTTGCAGGATGATGTCAGACAATTCGAGATTGCTAAAGCGTGTTTGAGTTAAATGGGTCGTATTCATAGCCTATAGGATAACGCAAAAACGGCTATGATTGAAATTGATTGACTGATACCCCTTATCCCTCCTATAGTTTTAAACTTTTAAGTAATGGAGAAATAAAGTGAGCAACGTAATTCATGTAACTGATGGCGATTTTGAACAAGTCGTTCTTAAAGCGACAGGCCCTGTATTAGTTGATTATTGGGCAGAATGGTGCGGCCCTTGCAAAATGATTGCCCCTATTTTGGATGAACTTTCCAAAGACTATGAAGGTAAATTAACAGTTGTTAAACTCAATATTGATGAAAATCCACAAACACCACAACGTTACGGTGTGCGCGGTATTCCAACATTGATGATTTTTAAAGGCGGTGAAGTAGACGCAACTAAAGTAGGTGCGTTACCAAAAGGTCAGTTAGCCGAGTTTATCGACAGCAATCTGTAAGCCTACCACCTTGAGTTCGTCACAAAAGTTGGACGGACTCAAGTGCTTTACGTTATACTTGCCCCGCGTACACTCTGCGCACTCAATCTATCGTCCGATAATACTTTCATCCCTGAATTCCAAATTCTATCCCTGTCATTACGGTGTCTTGCTGTAATCACTTATCTTTGAGCACTCTTTTTTATGAATCTAACCGAGTTAAAACTAAAACAAATCAGTGAAGTTATTGAAATAGCCGAGTCCCTTGGACTTGAAAATGTTGCCCGATCGCGTAAACAAGACCTTATTTTTGCCATTCTGAAAAAACAGGCAAAAGCAGGCGATGATATTTACGGCGATGGGGTACTGGAAATTTTACAGGATGGTTTTGGTTTTTTGCGAACGCCAGGGTGTTCTTATCTAGCAGGCCCAGACGATATTTATGTTTCACCCAGTCAAATCAGACGCTTTTCATTAAAAACAGGCGATACCATCAGCGGTAAAATCAGACCGCCTAAAGATAACGAACGTTATTTTGCGATGCTCAAAGTCGATCAAATCAACTTTGAACCCCCCGAAAATACCAAAAACAAAATCACCTTTTCCAACCTTACCCCATTATTTGCCAAACAACGTTTTGTGCTTGAACAAGGCAACGGCACCAGCGAAGATTTAACAGGTCGTATCATCGACTTAATCGCCCCGATTGGTAAAGGTCAACGTGGCTTAATCGTGTCACCGCCAAAAGCGGGTAAAACCATGATTATGCAGGCTTTGGCACAAGCGATCGCCGACAAAAATCCTGAATGTTATCTGATTGTGTTACTCATCGACGAACGTCCTGAGGAAGTCACCGAAATGGAACGTTGTGTACGCGGCGAAGTCATTTCCAGCACCTTTGATGAACCCGCCACCCGTCACGTCCAAGTCGCGGAAATGGTTATCGAAAAAGCCCGCCGTTTAGTCGAACACAAACACGACGTAGTCATTTTATTAGACTCCATCACCCGTTTAGCCAGAGCGTACAACACCGTTGTGCCATCATCAGGCAAAATTTTAACAGGTGGTGTTGATGCCAACGCGCTGGAAAAACCCAAACGCTTTTTTGGTGCGGCAAGAAATATCGAAGAAGGCGGCAGTTTAACCATTATCGCCACTGCATTGGTCGATACTGGCTCACGCATGGACGAAGTGATTTACGAAGAATTCAAAGGCACAGGCAACATGGAGCTGCATTTGGATAGAAAAATCGCTGAAAAACGTATTTACCCTGCGATTAACATCAACCGTTCAGGCACACGCCGCGAAGAATATCTGGTTGATCCCGATACGCTGCAAAAAACATGGATATTACGCAAAATCCTGCAACCGATGGATGAAACAGCGGCATCAGAATTCCTGATTGGCAAACTGAAAGATTTCAAAACTAACGCTGAATTTTTTGATTCGATGAAGCGATAGCTTATCCACAAAGCCGTAGCGTGGGCGCGATTTTTGCCCGCTCTACGGCTTTGGCTTTGGTGTTTGCTTCTTAGCGCGCGGATGCGCTTTATCATACACCGCCGCCAAATGTTGAAAATTCAAATGGGTATAAATTTGCGTGGTTGATAAACTGCTATGCCCTAACAATTCCTGTATCGCGCTTAAATCCTGACTGGCTTCCAATAAATGACTGGCGAACGAATGCCTGAGTTTATGCGGATAGACGCGCTCGGTAATGCCTTTTGTCTTGCACCAGCGTTCCAGCCGTAATTCAATACTGCGCTGTCCTAAGCGTGTCCCCCGATTAGAGGTAAACACCGCTGTTTCACCGATAGCGACGGTTTTACGTTGCAGCAACCAGAGCTTAATAGCGGTAATGGCTTTACTGCCAACGGGCAATATGCGTGCTTTTCCGCCTTTACCTGAGCGCACCCGCAACGATTTATCGACTAAATCCAAGTCTTTTAAATCCAAATCGACCAGTTCACTCAAGCGTAAACCCGATGAATAAAATAATTCAAACATCGCCACATCGCGTATTTCTAAATCTGAACTGGTACCCGCATCTAACAAACCTGTCATTTGATCGACATCTAAAGTTTTCGGCAATCTGCGCGCTTGTTTCGGGCCTTTAACGTACTGAGCAGGATTGGCTGTCACCCATTGGTTTTTTAACAGATACCGATAAAAACTGCGAATTGCCGATAATTCACGGTGTAAACTTGTGCTGCTGATGCCTTGCCGATAACGGTTGGCGATATGCGTGCGTATATCGCTTTGTTGGATGTTCGCCCATTTGTCTATGTTCTTGGTCGCGCAATAGGTCATTAAATGATTCATATCAAACTGATAACTTTTGATAGTGTGCGGTGAGGCGCGTCTTTCCA
This sequence comes from Methylococcales bacterium, assembly GCA_030654015.1. Classification (GTDB taxonomy): domain Bacteria; phylum Pseudomonadota; class Gammaproteobacteria; order Methylococcales; family Methylomonadaceae; genus UBA4132. The sequence continues at coordinate 22,637 of JAURYI010000103.1, forward strand.
CTTCCAGTTGCTGAAAAAAATCTGCCAGTTGTTGTTTAGCCTTGGCGTTCATCAACGTTACCGCAACAAAGAAAACAAGCGGGCTTCAACAATTTCGCCGATTTGTGTTAAAAATAACTGCCCCATACTGTAATGAAACCGCCCCTGTTCACGACTGCCAATCGCCAAAATACCCGCTGAATCGCCCACAGTCAGCGGTACCATTGCACAGGAATTGACCTCCATTGCTGAGTCACCAAACAAAATTTTGGCTTGCGCGAGGGTCGGGCGGGCGCATTTGGTTTGTTTACACGCCAGTTCTTTCATAAACGGTTTAAGGTCTTCGCTGTCAGGGGTAATAAACCAATGCGCTATGGTCGCATCAGCACACGCTTGAATAACGCGCACTTCAACAAAATCAGTTGCAAAATACTCCGCCAACACCTGCTCAAGATTAGCCATCATTTCTTGCAGCGTCACCGCGTTAAGCAGCGACAGCGTGAGCTTATGCAGTTTCAGGAAAGCAATATCATTGGTTCTGGCAATGTCTATCAGCTCATTAAGTTGTGTTTCCTGCTCCCGATGCTTGTGCCTGAATAATTCCAGTTGTTTGGCAATCAACGACACTGCCGTGCCGCTGGGATGCGGAATACTGAGATGCTCCAATAATTCCTGATGTTCATGAAAAAAATCGGGGTTTTGTTGTAAGTAGACTTCAACGTCACTGGCAGTAAGCGTGTTCATAACGCGATTACACCATCAAAAACAGCCACCGCTGCACCTGTCATCCACACGGGTTCGCCGCGCCCTGCCCAACGTATGTTTAATGTGCCACCTGCTAATTCCACCTGCACAGGACTATCCAATAACTGCTGTTCAATACCGACCACCACCGCCGCACACGCGCCACTGCCACACGCCAGCGTTTCTGCCGCACCGCGTTCATACACCCGCAATTTTACCGAGTGGCGGTTGATAATCTGCATAAAGCCGATATTGGCGCGTTCGGGAAATAATGCGTGGCTTTCCAGAGCTTTACCGAGTTCAGCCACAGGCGCGGTTTTAATATCGGCAACTTGAATAACCGCATGAGGATTACCCATAGACACTGCGCCGAATTGGTATTGTTGATTTTCAACCTGCACAGCGTACAGCACGGCTTCCTGTTCAGCTGATAACGGCACTTCAGACGGCTGGTGGCGCGGCACACCCATATTCACCGTAATCAAACCATCAGCATCAAAACACAGTAATAACTGCCCTGCATCGGTATCAACGCGGATTTCATTTTTATCTGATAAGTTTTTATCGCGCACAAAACGCGCAAAACACCGCGCTCCATTACCGCATTGTGCAACTTCGCTACCATCGGCATTAAAAATACGGTATTTAAAATCGGCGGTATCGCTGACGGGCTTTTCCACCAGTAATAATTGATCGAAACCGATACCGAAATTCCGATTCGACATAAAGCGGATTTGCTCAGGGCTGAGACTAATAGTTTGGTTCATCGCGTCAATAACCACAAAGTCATTGCCGAGTCCGTGCATTTTAGTAAAGTGAATCATAATGCTTTCTTGATTGATGGCTGAGTCAGTAACTAATGAGCGTAGCATAAATAATGAAGTTGTTTAGGTTGGGCAGACTGCTGGTCATAAAAATCAATGCCACAGCAACTTAGCCGCCATGATAAACAGCAACAGCGAAAAATACCGTTTCAGTGTAGCGGCGGGCAATTTGTGCGCCAGTTTCGCACCAAGCGGCGCAGTAAAAATACTGCTTAAGCCCGTGCCTAAAAACGCGGGCAGATACACATAACCCAAACAGCCTTCTGGCAAACGGGCATCCTGCCAGCCTAATAATACATAACTGACTGTACCCACAAGAGCTATCGGTAAACCACAGGCACTGGCAACTGCCACTGCCTGCCGCATGGTATATTGACCATGCACCAGATAAGGCACGGTCAATGTGCCGCCACCGATACCGACTATCGCCGACAATAAGCCGATAACCGTCCCGACCAGCGCGTCTAAAAATTTTGATTGCTTGACCGTGCCTGCTTTGGGTTTGATTTGTAACGCCATTTGTATACCGACATACACCAAAAACACCACCAGAATCAGCCGCAAATAATCCGCACTGATTTGTTTGGCAACCACCGCACCCAGTGCCGCACCCAGCATAATGGCAGGACTTAAGCTGAATACTTTCGCCCAGACCAGCGATCCTAAACGATGATGCGCGATAACGGAGGAAATCGCGGTAAAAATAATCGTCGCCAGTGAACTTGCCACAGCCATAATCATAATCAGTTCAGCAGGAAAATGATGTGCCGAAAACAACATCACCAGCACAGGGACGATGACCAAACCGCCACCGATACCGAATAACCCTGCCAGTACGCCTGTCACCATGCCCAGCACGACAGTTGCTAAAAAAATATCCATAACGCTCCTCTTGAATGCAGTAAGCAATGCCTACCCGATAAAACGACGACTCTCATCACAAAGGACATTATGCCGTTTTTATGAGCGATTATGATATTCTTACCTTATATAAATGGATAATGAGTAGTCAGTAATGAAAATATACCTAGTCGGCGGTGCAGTGCGCGATACCTTGCTGAATAGACCTGTCACCGAACGGGATTGGGTGGTGGTCGGAGAAACCCCTGAATCCATGTTAAAGCAGGGCTTTAAGCCTGTCGGTAAGGATTTTCCTGTATTTTTGCACCCCGACACTCATGACGAATACGCACTGGCGCGAACAGAACGCAAAACCAGTCACGGTTATACGGGCTTTGCTGTCCATGCTGATTCTGATGTGACGCTGGAACAGGATTTAATTCGCCGTGATTTAACCATTAATGCAATGGCAATGACTCCTGAAGGCGACATCATTGATCCTTACAACGGACAACAGGATTTAGAGCGGCGTATTTTCCGTCATGTGTCGCCTGCATTTACCGAAGATCCCGTGCGTTTATTGCGACTGGCTCGCTTTGCCGCGCGTTACGCACATCTTGGTTTTACGCTGGCGGAAGAAACCAACGCGCTATTGGCGCAAATGGTTGCGGCGGGTGAAGTGGATTATTTAGTGCCTGAACGGGTATGGGCTGAGTGCGTGAAAGCACTAGGCGAACCCAACCCCAGCGCGTTTTTTTATGCGTTAAAAGACTGTGGTGCGTTGGCGAAAATTTTTCCTGAACTTGATGCTCTGTTTGGCGTGCCGCAACCTGCACAACATCATCCTGAAATTGATACGGGCATTCATTGTTTAATGGTGCTGGAACAGGCGGCGTTATTATCAGATAAAACCGAAGTGCGTTTTGCCGCCTTGGTGCATGATTTGGGCAAAGCCTTATCACCTAAAGCCGATTTACCGCATCATCACGGTCACGAAACGGCGGGCTTGCCGTTATTGCATCAACTGTGTACCCGATTGCGCGTCCCGAATGCCTATAAAACCTTAGCCGCACACGTTATGCAGTATCACACCCATTGCCACCGTGCGCTGGATTTACGCCCGAAAACGCTCACCGATTTATTAGCCGCCCTTGGTACACATAAACAAAACAACCAGTTTGCCGAATTTTTATTAGCCTGTGAAGCGGATGCCAAAGGCAGAACGGGGTTTGAAAACCGCCCTTACCCACAGGCTGACAGGCTACGCATTGCCGCCGATGCGATCGCCGCTGTCGATATAAGCTCGGTATTATCAGGTGAATTGCAGGGATCGCTGATTGGTGAGGCGATACGCGGCTTACGCATTAAAGCCGTTGCAGACGCTATCAATGCGCCGTCTGAGTTGTAAAATACAATAAACATGACTGCCAGTCATTAAACCAACATTTTTACTTTTAATTTAACTTTAACGAATCGCTATGCCCTCATTTGATATTATTTCCGAATTTGATATGCACGAAGCTAAAAATGCTGTTGATCAGGCCAGTAAAGAAGTCGATACCCGTTTTGATTTTAAAGGCACAAATTCCAGCTTTGAACTCAAAGATGAAAAGCTGATTATGGTGTCCGAATCGACGTTTCAACTGCAACAAATGTTCAGCATTATTTGTGCGAAACTCAGCCGCCGTGGCATTGACATTGCCTGTATGGAAGTCGGTGAAGCCAAAGGTAGCGGTAAACTGATGCGTCAGGAAATCACCTTAAAACAAGGTATTGAATCTGTCGCCGCCAAAAAAATCGTTAAGCTCATCAAAGACAAAAAGCTGAAAGTGCAAGCCGCGATTCAAGGCGATAAAGTGCGCGTTACGGGTAAAAAACGTGACGATTTACAGGAAGTGATACAAATGTTACGCGACGAAAAGCTGGAAATACCCTTGCAGTTTGATAATTTTAGAGACTAAATCAACGCAGACCTCGCAGGTTTTAAAAACCTGCGAGGTCTCATACACCACACGAGACCGCCATCATGACTGACCATCTAAAATCCCCCAACGTAGTCAATCCCAGCGTATTACAACCTGTGCATCCTGCCATTGAAAGCTACTTGCGCGGCTTAGTAAGTCATACCGATCACGCTGTATTAGCCGACATGGAAGACTTGGCGGAAAAAAATAACTTTCCTATTGTCGGTCGTTTAGTCGGTGTATTTTTAGAAACAATGGCGAAAACCATTAATGCCAAGCGGGTGTTTGAATTTGGCAGTGGTTATGGTTATTCGGCGTATTGGTTTGCGAAAGCCGTCGGTGCGACTGGGCAGGTGATTTGCAGTGAAGCCGATTTATTGAATAAAGCAAAAGCCGAAGCCTATCTCACTGAGGCGGGTTTATGGGATAGAGTCGATTTTCAGGCAGGTATGGCGCAGGATATTTTTGCCCAAACCGAGGGCTTGTTTGATATTTGTTATAACGATGTCGATAAAGGCGATTATCCTGACATCTGGTTATTGGCTAAAGACCGTATTCGCCCAGGCGGGCTGTATATTGCTGATAACGTGCTGTGGCGCGGACGGGTCGCCGTCGAACAGTTTACCGACGTGTTCCAAGGTTGGACAGAGGCGATTCGTGAACATAACGAGCTGATTTTTAATGATCCCGACTTCGATACTTTCATCAATCCAACCCGCGATGGTGTCATCGTGGCGCGTAAAAAAACCACGGATTAATTTATGGATGCTTTGGTATTATTAATTCCACTCGCCCCGCTGTGTGCCGCGTTATTGATTGGCGGTGGTCATTTATTCGGTTTCTTAGACGGTGAAGAAAGCGAGCAGACCACCAGCAGTTGTGCTAATTGGGCAATCGCTCTGTCTTGTTTGTTGGCGTTAATTTTACTGGGTTCAAACCTGCTGAATATGAACGCGGGATCATTCAGTATCGGTCGCTGGTTAAGCAGTGAAGCATTAACGATACGCATGAATTTCATTACCACTGGTTTTAATGTGCAGTTAGCGGCATTATTTTCTGTGCTATTGGCGATTGTGATGCGGTTTTCCACCCACTATATGCATCGTGAAGCGGGCTTTCATCGCTTCTTTTTTGTCCTCAGCCTGTTTGCTTTCGCCATATTATTATTGGTGTTATCAGGTAATGCAGTCGGTACTTTGGTTGGCTGGGAAACAGCGGGACTGTGTTCCTATTTACTGATTGCCTATTCTTATCAGCGTTCGATTGCCGTTACCAATGCCACGCGGGTATTAGTCACCAATCACATTGGCGATGCCTGTTTTATGATTGCCATCGGTTTAAGCGTTGCGTGGACAGGAACGGTAGACTGGAACGAGATGTTTGCCACCCTGCCCCAGCTGCCCACCAGTCAAATCACCGGTCTTGCGCTGTGTTTCGCGCTTGCCGCGTTTGCTAAATCGGCACAACTGCCCTTTACCCCTTGGTTGGCGCGGGCAATGGAAGGGCCGACCCCTTCCAGCGCGGTATTTTATGGTGCGGTGATGATTCATGCGGGGGTTTATCTGGTGTGTTTATTACGCCCGTTGTTTGAACTCAGCACGTTTATTATGGCAATTCTGGCGGTAGTCGGTTGCATGACCGCGTTATACAGTTTTATCGTCGGTCTGACGCAAACCGATGTAAAAAGTTCTTTGGTGTATGCCATATCGGCACAACTGGGCTTGATGTTTTTAGAATGCGGTTTGGGCTTCTGGCAGTTGGCGAAATGGCATTTGTGCGCTCACGCCATCGTCCGCGCCTATCAATTATTATCCGCACCCAACTTGATGCACGCCGTGCATAATAATCCCATTAAACCCGTATCGCCCAAAATTGCACAACTACGCTGGGCGTATACCGCTTCGTTACAACGCTTTTGGCTGGATCAAATCACCGATTGGGCATTGGTCAAACCCGTGCGTCGTCTGGCGAATGATTTATGCTATTTTGATGACCATATTGTCGATCGCTTCATGGGTGCGCCTAATCCTGTGTTAAACCAAATGTCATCCCTAGTGCAACTGGAAGAAACCAAAATCGGCGCACGTTTGGATAATAATGCCGATGAATTTGCCCAAGGCAGCGGTTTGGCAGGCACATTAACCCAATGGACAGCCGCTATTTCGCACTGGTTTGAAGAACATTTCGTATTACAAGGTGTCAGCAAAGGCGCGGTACGCTATGGTCGTGAACTGGGGCATCTTGCCAATAAAGTTGAACGACAGATATTAAGACCCCGTTATCTGGTCTTATTTGTTTGTATCACCCTGCTTGTTGCGTTTTGAGGTTTTAATGGACATCAATATTACTCACTGGTCGCTGGTCACCAGCTTTCCACTACTCTCGGCGATGACCTTGTTACCATTAGCCACCGTGATTGGCGTATGGCAATCTCCATCTGCCACGCTTGCTTTACGCATCGGTTATGCAGGCGCGTTGCTGAACATTTTGCTGAGTGTTTATTTATTACTGATTTTCGATTCTGAAAATCCGGGCATTCATCTCGCTGAACATCTGCATTTTATCGGCATGAGTTATGCGGTCGGCGTGGACAGCACCAATATTCTGTTCATCCCCTTAACCGCCGTATTGACCTTGCTGGCATTGATTTACACCTCCATTACCCGACACGTTACCGATAAACTGTTTATTGCCTGCATACTGGGCTATGAAGCCGTTCTGATTGGCGCGTTTGCCGCACTCAATGTTTTACAATTCTGGTTCTGGTGCGCACTGGAACTCATTCCTGTGATTCTGCTCACTGTCCACTCAGGCACAGGACAACATCGACGCTGGGTAGTTGCGCAATTATTGCAATACTGGGTCAGTGGTTTGTTAATGACATTTGCGGGCTTTATGTTTCTTGCCTTCGGCTTAATCGACTCAGAACACGCGCTGTCTTTTGACTGGCTGATGCTCAAACAAAACAATGCGTATCTGCATGATGAAGTATTGATTTTTGTGTTGCTGTTTTTTGGTTTTGCAATTCGTATGCCGCTGTTTCCGTTTCATGGTTGGCTGCCATTGTTAGCAGAACACGGTACGGTTGCCAGTGCGGCGATTTTTATCGTCGGCTTAAAGCTGGGGGTGTACGCGCTGATTCGTTTCATTATGCCGATGGTGCCGGGGGTTGCCGAACAGTGGGAAACTTTTGTGCTGACGCTGGGTTTAATCAGCATCTTTTACGGCGCGTTACTCGCCCTGATGCAAATCAATATCCGCCGTCTGTTAGCGTTTGCCGTCATCAGCCACACAGGGATGCTGGTCATCGGTGTATTTACCTTTAACGCAACAGGACTGGAAGGCAGTTTGTTATTGTCCAGCGTGTACGGTTTAGCCACAGCAGGAATGCTATTTTGCTCTGGACTTATTTACGAACGCACTCGCACCGCGTTTATTCCCCGTTTAGGCAGCCTGTTTGATAGCAATACCGCTATCGCCGTTCTGTTCTTAATCTGCGCCTTAAGTACCATGGTGATGCCAGGTACACCGGGTTTTGATGCCGCCCATTTACTGATTGAAGGCACGATTGAAGAAGACGGCTGGTTGATTGCCATCGCCATTCTGGTTGGTAATGTACTAGCGGCGGCGTTTCTGCTCCGCGCGTTCCAGCAAATATTTGTTGCCCATTCCAAACGTGCCACGCAACCGTATCGCTGTAGTCATCACTCAGCGATTAAAGAACGCATTATTACCGTTATTATTTGTGGTCTGCTGATTGTGTCGGGCTTTTGGTCTACCCCGTGGCTAAAATTTATCGACCAAGATGCGGTGGCAATCAGCCTGATGTACCCCATGCACAACGCCCAACCAGACACTAAACCCGCACCACCGAAGATAATCACCGCGCCTCTTGATGACAAGGATAGCCGTAATGAATGAAAGCCATTTCCCGATATTAAGTCTGCTGATATTTCTGCCTTTATTAGGCGCGTTGATGACAGTGCTATGCGGCAATAGCCAGTTAGCTAAAAAAATAGCACTCACCTTTGCCAGCATTGAACTTATTGCCGCCTTAGCAGTAGTGGCGTTATTTCACAGCAATAATGGCGACTTTCAACTATTAGAACGTAGCGACTGGATACCCAGCCTGCACATTGAATTTCTGCTCGGCATAGATGGCATTTCCGTGTTATTTCTGCCCTTATCCGCCCTGCTCACACTCATGGCGATTATCGCCTCATGGAATTCCATACAACACCTATCACGTCTGCATTTCGCGCTGTTATTAGCGTTGGAAGGCATTACGATGGGGGTGTTTTGCGCATTGGATTTAGTGCTGTTCTTCCTGTTCTGGGAACTGACCCTGCCACCGATTTTCTTTTTAATCAGCTTATGGGGCATAGGCCCCGAGCGGCGCGGCGCGGCGATGAAATACACGCTGTTTATGTTATTTGGCGGCGTACCGTTATTATTCGCTATCCTCATTTTGTCGATGAATCACGCCACCGCCGTCAGTGGCAGCATTCCGCTCGACTTATCGTTCAGCCTTCCCACCTTATTAGCAACACCCCTGCCCGACTCATTACAAAGCACCGTCTTTTTCTTGCTCTTATTAGGCTTTGCCGTTAAAGCCCCGTTAGTCCCCTTCCACACTTGGCTACCGACCACCGCAATGGAAGGCGCGACACACACGACCGCTTTATTAGTCGGCTTAAAACTGGGCATTTACGGCTTGTTGCGTTTTGCCATGCCGCTTGCACCCTCAGCAGCAGTTCAATATAGCTGGGCGTTAGGTATTTTAGGAGCTATCACCTTGATTTATGGCGCGTTAATCGCCTTACAACAAACCAACTTACGCCGCTTATTGGCGTACGCCAGTATCAGCCATGTCGGCTTAGTCATCATCGGCTTATCCGCTTTAAATATGCAAGGCTTACAAGGGGCGATTTTTCAACTGCTTAATTTCACGCTGATTGCCAGTTCCTTAATGCTAATCGCTGGTTTTATCCAACACCGTTTAGGCAGCACCGAAGCCCTGCATTTGGGCGGTCTGGCGAAAGTCATGCCGCGCTTAACCGCATTCTATTTTTTATTCATGCTTGCCAGTATGGGCGCACCCTTAACCAGCGGCTTTCCTGCTGAATTATTAATTATCATCGGCGCATTAACCGCCCACCCTACCCTAGGCGTTACCGCTCTGGCAGGTGCAGTATTGTGTGCAGCCTATATGCTGTCATTCACCCGCCGCGCGTTTTTTGGCGCAATCACGCAAACCAGTGTCGAACACGCACAAGACCTACGCCCACGCGAACTGGCATTATTATGCGTACCCGCTTTATTAATTCTGATACTGGGATTTATGCCGAATAAGGTACTGAAAATAAATCAAAAAACAGCAGAAGTGTGGCTAAATCGGCTGATGGCGGATCAACCTGTGGTAGAAACGGGCGAGGAAATTCCTGCGCCTTAGATTGAATTAAAGATTTTTCCGTTCGCCTTGAACTGCAATCTTGTCGAACAGCCGAAGCGTGAACAAAAAAATCTGAAAGCACCGAAGTTAAGCCGTTCGTGCTGAGCTTGTCGAAGCATGAGCGGCTTAACCTAACCATACACGCCACACTATTTCTCGCACTAGAACGCCGTTTTAAACCTTATTCCAGTCTTGACTACGAATTAGCCCTATTTGATAGTAAGTAGAGACCAGTTCTACAAAATTTTTGAAATCAGAGTTTTCTATTACGATTCTATTCACTGATTGCCAGTCTATTTCAGGTCTGACAATCGCAGGTAAGAAAATCTCGCTTTCCGAGGGATTTTCTGGATTAAGCAAAATAACACCAATGCCGTGTAATGCCGATAACATCCGTAATTCTTGATCAATATTGTTGGCTATGTTGGTCGCCACTAAATAACCCTCATTCGCCCAACTTGAATTACTCACCGCTTGGAAGAAACTCATCCGCACATTGGAACTGTTCAGTTCTTTTTTAACTTCAAACGACCACAAACGCACACGTTGCCCACCACCGTTCTGCACACACGCTCTAACCAACTCATTCCAGTCTTTATCAACAGGCTGCATGGCAACTATATCAGGATGCAGCCATTGATTGCCGCCATTACCCCGTTGATTTTTAGAGCGTTTTTCATCAATACGTTGGCAAAACAGATTAAGCTCGGATTTTAGATAGTCAACTAATAACGGGTAAAGTTGATGCTCTGTTGAAACCATATTATTTACTAAACTGTTGGTTTTAATCGGCGACTTATCTTCATCAATGGCTTCATCTTCCTGATTTTTATCAACTATTGTTTGTGGTTGCGTTTTATCAGGGTCATACCAATACACACGCGGACGCGGTTTGTCTTGCCAAAAAATATGTGGATTTTTTACTAGCGATTCTTTTTGCGCCCCTATTTCAGCAACAATTTGCGATATAAAAGCTCTATCATCGGCAAAGCGTGGGTTATCGCGTTTTTCAAGGTAGTCTTCAGGATACTTTTCAATTATATCCTTAGCAATTTCCCTAGCACCAAAACGAGTTAGTGGATGAGCTTGTAAAAAATTGATTATTTTTTGGACTTGAGAAATTTTCGACATGAATAGAATCAGCAAATAATCTGAGTTTGATATAAAAAGTTGAGCAGATTTAGTTTCTATAAGGCATAAAAAAAGCCAGATAAACTGGCTTTTTTATTCGGCTTGCGTGGTAATTATTCCGCGCTGGCTTCGGGCCTGTCAACTAGCTCGACATACGCCATCGGTGCATTATCACCTGTTTTAAAGCCGCATTTCATGATACGCAAATAGCCGCCTGCTCTATTTTTGTAACGTGGACCTAGCTCATTGAACAGTTTAGTGACAACTTCACGGTCACGCAGTCTAGCAAATGCTAAACGTCTTTTAGCAACATTATCTTCTTTTGATAATGTGATTAACGGCTCAGCAAAGCTTCTTAATTCTTTAGCTTTTGGTAAAGTCGTTCTAATAAGTTCATGTTTAAACAATGAACTTGCCATGTTACTGAATAGAGCCTTACGGTGGCTGCTATTCATGTTAAATTTTCTACCAGATTTACGATGTCTCATTGTCAAAAGACCTAATGTTAGTGTGATGCTGTGTGAGTTTGATCTGCAAGGTTTTCAGGCGGCCAGTTTTCCAAGCGCATACCCAGTGATAAACCTTTTAAAGCAAGAATGTCTTTTATTTCTGTTAATGATTTTTTGCCAAGATTCGGTGTTTTTAACAACTCAACTTCAGTGCGTTGAATCAAATCACCAATATAGAAAATATTCTCGGCTTTTAAGCAATTAGCAGAACGTACCGTCAATTCAAGATCATCAACGGGGCGAAGTAAAACAGGTTCAAATACCTCTTCAACTTCCACTTTTTCATCTTCAAGCTGATCATTGACTTTTTCGAAATCGACAAAAACAGATAGCTGATCGTGAAGTATGGTTGCGGCAAGTTTAATCGTTGCTTCTGGATCAATTGTTCCGTTTGTTTCCAGTTCAATAATCAGCTTGTCTAGGTTAGTACGCTGTTCAACACGAGTGCTTTCAACCTGATAGGCTACTTTCATCACAGGACTATATGAAGCATCTAATTGTAGCGCACCGACCGCCAAGCTGTGTTCTGCATTGGCTTTACGAACGCTTACTGGCTCATAGCCTCTGCCGCGACGCACTCTGATTTTCATATTCAATGCACCAGCTTGAGTCAAATTAGCAATGACTAAGTCGGGATTAACTATTTCAACATCGTGCGGCAAAGTAATGTCGCCTGCTGTAACACAACCAGCACCATTCTTACTCAGTGTCAGCTCGACTTCATCTTTTGAATGAAGGATAACAGCTAATTTTTTAAGGTTCAGTAAAATGTCAATTACATCTTCCTGAACACCTTCTATGGTTGTGTACTCGTGAAGCACGCCTTCAATTTCCACATCTGTCACTGCACAGCCTGGAATAGTAGACAGCAACACGCGCCTCAACGCATTACCCAGAGAATGACCAAAACCGCGCTCTAGCGGCTCAATCACAATCCTAGAATGATTAGGTGTCTTGCTTACGACCTCAACTAATCGAGGCTTTAACAAGCCAGAAATAGAATTCTGCATTTATGTCCCTCGAAACTACGATTATTTAGAATAAAGCTCTACAACTAGCTGTTCATTAATATCACTACCTAAATCAACACGATCAGGTAACGATGTAAATGTGCCAGACATTGCTTTTGCATCAACGTCAACCCAAGCGGGAAATCCATATTGCTCAGTAACTACTAACGCATCAACGATTCTTTGTTGTTTTTTAGCTTTTTCTCTGACTGATAATACATCGCCAGGTGCAACTTGATAAGAAGGTACATTAATCAGTGAGCCATTAACCTGAATAGATTTATGACAAACTAATTGACGCGCTTCAGCTCTAGTGCAAGCAAAACCCATACGGTAAACCACGTTATCCAGTCTTGATTCAAGAAGATTCAACAAGTTTTCACCTGTCGCGCCTTTTTTCATATCAGCGGATTTATAGTAGTTTCTAAATTGTTTTTCTAAAATGCCATAGATTCTGCGCAAGCGTTGTTTTGCTCTTAACTGCGTAGCGTAGTCAGAACTTCTAGCACGTTTAGTGCCATGCTGACCAGGTCTTTGATCTAATTTACATTTACCTTCTAGGGATTTGCCTCTGCTTTTTAAAAACAGGTCAGTCCCTTCTCTTCGACTTAATTTACAGGTAGGTCCAAGATATCTTGCCATGATGCTACTCCAGATTTCTAAACGCGGCGTTTCTTAGGTGGACGGCAACCATTATGTGGAATGGGTGTTACGTCAACGATATTATTAATTTTAAATCCTAGGTTGTTCAAAGAACGCACCGCAGATTCGCGACCTGGACCTGGGCCCTTGATCATAACATCAAGATTTTTCATGCCGAATTCTTGCGCAACGATACCTGCTTTTTCAGCAGCAACCTGTGCGGCAAATGGAGTGCTTTTTCTGGAACCACGGAAGCCTGAGCCACCTGAGGTCGCCCAAGACAAAGCGTTACCTTTTCTATCTGTAATCGTTATGATAGTGTTATTGAAAGAAGCGTGTACATGAACGATGCCATCAGCAACTTCTTTTTTTATGCGTTTTCTAGCGCGATTGGGACTAGCCATTACTTTTATCTCTTAAAGGAATATCTTATTTTCTAATCGGTTTACGCGGACCTTTACGAGTACGAGCGTTAGTTCTCGTTCTTTGTCCTCTCAAAGGCAAACCTCGGCGATGTCTTATTCCGCGATAGCAACCTAGGTCCATCAAACGCTTGATATTCATAGAAACTTCACGACGCAGATCACCTTCCACTGTCATCTTCGAAACGACACTACGAATAGCTTCCAATTGCTCTTCAGTCAGTTCTTTTATTTTTATGGAAGGTGCTATACCTACCTCAACGCAAATTTCACTTGCTGTTTGACGACCTACACCATAAATTGCAGTTAAAGCGATGACTGCGTGTTTATGATCTGGTACATTTATCCCGGCAATACGTGCCATCCAGATACTCCCCTGAGTAGTATTCTAAAGTTAAGTGCCAGATTATAGCATTACACTAATCTTGGCACAACAAATTCTAGCCTTGGCGTTGTTTATGTCTACCATCTTCACAGATGACTCTAACAACACCATTTCTTTTTACGATTTTGCATTTTCTGCAAATTGTTTTAACCGAAGCACGAACCTTCACAGCTAACTCCTAAATTATTTTTTCAGATTGGCTTTTTTCATCAAGCCTTCATATTGCTGAGACATAACATGGGTTTGCATTTGCGAAATAAAATCCATGACGACTACTACAATAATCAATAAAGACGTTCCACCAAAGTAAAACGGAACGTTCCAATATACTATTAAAAACTCAGGTAGCAAACAAACCAAAGTAATATAAAAAGCACCGATTAAAGTTAATCGTGTCATTACTTTGTCTATGTAAGCACTGGTCTGAATACCTGGTCTGATGCCTGGTAAAAATGCGCCTGATTTTTTCAAGTTTTCTGCGGTCTCTTTCGAATTAAATACCAATGCGGTATAGAAAAAACAAAAGAATATAATCGCTGTTGCGTAAAACATTACATAAACAGGCTGCCCAGGCGACAGCATTGTAGCAACATCCTGTAGCCAGCCAAAACCCTCACTATTGCCAAACCAGCCAGCTATAGTTGCTGGAAACAAAATAATACTTGAAGCAAATATAGGTGGAATAACACCCGCCATATTGAGCTTTAATGGTAAGAAACTACTTTGTCCTGCGTATAACTTACGACCTTGCTGTCTTTTTGGATAGTTAATGAGAATCCGTCTCTGCCCTCTTTCCACAAAGACAACCAGTGCTGTTACTGAAATAGACAACAAGAACAGCAGAATAATAAATCCGCCATTCATTTCACCTGTTCTAGCCAGTTCCAATGTACCGCCGACTGCTTTTGGTAAACCAGACACAATACCTGCAAAGATAATCATTGAAATACCGTTGCCGATACCACGCTCAGTAACCTGCTCGCCTAGCCACATCAAGAATATGGTTCCAGTAACTAAGGTGATAGTAGTTATTGCGACAAAACCTACACCTGGATTCAAAACAACTGAAAGCCCACCAGCCGTTTGATTCTGTAATGCAACTGAGATACCAATCGCTTGGAAGGTTGCCAAGACTACCGTGCCATAGCGGGTATACTGGGAAATCTTACGTCGCCCTGACTCACCCTCTTTTTTCATCTGTTCCATTGTGGGAATCACAACGGTCATCAACTGCATAATAATTGATGCTGAAATATAGGGCATGATACCAAGAGCAAACAAACTTAATCGCATCAAAGCACCACCTGAAAACATGTTAAACATATCTAGGATAGAACCGCTTTGTTGCTCAAACATAACCGCTAGTGCTTTAGGATCAACTCCTGGAACAGGAATGTGCGCACCTACTCGGTAAACAAAAAAAGCACCCAAAACAAAAAGCAAACGTGCTTTCAGTTCTGAAGAACCGCCGACTTTGTTAGCCATCTGAGCTCTTGAAGTATTCACTTACGCCTCTACTTTTCCGCCAGCAGCTTCGATAGATTCTCTAGCTCCGCCAGTCACTTTAATACCTTTAAGAGTAACAGCTT
Organism: Methylococcales bacterium; assembly: GCA_030654015.1. Taxonomy (GTDB): domain Bacteria; phylum Pseudomonadota; class Gammaproteobacteria; order Methylococcales; family Methylomonadaceae; genus UBA4132. The sequence continues at coordinate 38,128 of JAURYI010000103.1, forward strand.
TGCTAACTTCACCTGATTTAATGACTTTTGCTGTTTTAGTAAACGCAGGAACTATATTTGCGTCAATCAAAACTTTTAAATCAATAACATCAGCAACCAAGTCATTCAACTCGTGTAAGCGAACCTCAGCTGAGTACATACTTTTGCGTGAAGTAAAACCAATTTTAGGTAATCTACGTTGCAAAGGCATTTGACCGCCTTCAAAACCAACTTTATGAAACCCGCCACTACGCGCTTTTTGACCCTTGTGACCTCTGCCACAAGTTTTGCCAAGTGTACAACCAATACCGCGTCCTACGCGTTTCGATTTTTTGCGAGACCCTTCGCTTGCTTGGATGGTATTTAAAAACATTATACTTCCTCGACTTTTAGCATGTACGATACTTTGTTTATCATACCTCTGTTTTCAGCAGTATTCAGGACTTCAACTGTTTGGTTGATTTTTCGTAGTCCCAAGCCTTTTAAGCAGGCTTGATGACGTGGTAAACGTCCAAACTTGCTTTTTGTCATCGTAACACTTAATTTAGTACCAGCCATTGCAACTATCCGATAATCTGATCAACTGATAAGCCACGTTTTGCAGCTATCTGGTTAGCATTGTGCATTCCTGTCAAACCATTAATAGTTGCTCTCACAACATTAATAGGATTGTTAGTACCAATACATTTTGCTAAGACGTTATGTACACCAACTACTTCAAATACTGCTCTCATTGCGCCACCGGCAATGATACCTGTACCTTCGGAAGCAGGCTGCATATAAACTTTCGCAGCACCTGTGGTATTCATAATTGGGTATTGCAACGTATCGCCTTTTAAAGACACTTTACGCATATTTTTACGCGCTTGCTCTAAAGACTTTTGAATAGCAATAGGAACTTCGCGGGCTTTGCTCACGCCGTAACCAACACGACCTTCACCGTCGCCTACAACTGTCAACGCAGTAAAGCCGAATACTCTACCACCTTTTACAACTTTTGCCACACGTCTTACATTGACTAACTTTTCCTGTAAACCGTCAGTACTACCTTGAGCGGGTGCTGTAGCCATTTTATTCTCCTAAAATTTCAAACCAGCTTCGCGTGCAGCATCAGCCAATGCTTTAACGCGACCATGGTATTTAAAGCCAGAACGATCAAAAGCAACTTCTGTTACGCCCGCAGCGATTGCTTTTTGAGCAACCCATTTGCCAACTTCAGTTGCAGCAGCGATATTATTGGTATTTTTTAACGCCGCTTTAATTTCTGCTTGGGTAGTTGATGCACTTGCTAACGTTGTTGTGCCATCGCCACTAATCACTTGAGCATAAATATGCTGTGATGTTTTGTGGATTGACAAACGTGTCGCGCCTAATTTTTTAATTTGGCTACGCAATTTTAATGCGCGCTTCATACGAGTTTGTTTCTTATCCATCACGCTACCTTACTTTTTCTTAGCTTCTTTTCTTGCAACATGTTCGTCAGCGTATCTGACACCTTTACCTTTATAAGGCTCTGGTGGACGATATGCCCTGATTTTTGCAGCTACTTGACCTACTTGCTGCTTGTCACTTCCCTTGACGAGTATTTCAGTTTGAGTAGGGGTTTCAACCGAAACACCTGCTGGTACTTCAAAATCAACTGGATGCGAAAAGCCAAGCGACAAACTAAGGATATTTTCTTTTGCTTGCGCTCTGTAACCAACACCAATCAGTGTCAACTTTCTCTCAAATCCAGCAGAAACGCCAGTCACCATGTTACTAACGATAGCTCTTGCAGTACCTGCTTGAGCGGTAGCATTTTTATCATCTTTATTCCACTGCATAGAAATTACATTATCAGTAATTTCCACGCTGATAGCGGGATTGAAATCAAACGATAACTGACCCTTACTGCCTTTTACGGTCATATTGTTACCCTCTAGCTTTATATCCACACCACTGGGGATAATCACTGGGGCTTTAGCAATTCTTGACATAAATCTAGCCTACATTAACAAACAGTACAGATAACTTCGCCGCCGTGTCCAATGGCACGGGCAGCTCTATCGGTCATCACACCATTTGATGTTGATACAATAGCAATCCCTAAGCCACCAAGCACTTTTGGCAATTCGTCTTTAGATTTATAAATACGCAAACCAGGTCTACTAATTCTTTTTATGTTCTCGATTACAGGTGCACCTTTATAGTACTTTAACTCGACAGTCATTTCTGTATGACTACCTGTTGTTTCGGTGCTGAAATCTGTAATATAACCTTCGTCTTTTAAGACTTGAGCAATTGATACTTTCAATTTCGACGAGGGTTGTTTAATGCTTTTTTTACCAGCAGATTGACCGTTTCTTATACGGGTTAGCATATCTGCTACTGGGTCTGTCATACTCATTCTAATTCTCCAACCATTACCAACTTGCTTTGACTACGCCAGGTACGTCACCGCGCATCGTCGCTTCTCTTAGTTTGTTGCGACTAAGACCAAACTTGCGGTAATACCCATGTGGACGACCCGTTAAGTTACAACGGTTGCGCACTCTTGTCACGCCAGAATCTCTTGGTAATTTTTGAAGTTGTAACTGAGCAGCTTCTTTAGCTTCAAATGATGTATTTGGGCTTCTAATTGCTTCTTTCAAAGCTCTACGCTTAACATCAAATTTCTTTACTAATTTCTTGCGCTTATCTTCACGCGCAATCATTGATTTTTTTGCCATGTCGAAAAGCCCTTAGTGCTTAAATGGAAAGTTGAACAGCTTTAACAACGCCAAACCTTCTTCGTTATTTTGAGCCGTTGTGGTAATAGTAATATCCATACCACGCAAAGTGTCGATTTTGTCATAATCAATTTCAGGGAAAATGATCTGCTCTTTAACACCCATTGAATAATTACCACGACCATCAAAACTTTTAGGACTTAAGCCTCTAAAATCGCGAATTCGCGGAATAGAAATACTAATTAAACGATCCAAAAATTCATACATTCTATCGCTACGCAAAGTTACTTTGCAACCGATAGGCATATCGTCACGGATTTTAAAACCAGCGATAGACTTTCTAGCCAATGTGATAACTGGCTTTTGACCAGAAATTTTTTCCATGTCGCCAACTGCTGACAGTAAAACTTTTTTATCTGCAACCGCTCCACCTACACCCATGTTCAGGGTTATTTTGGTAATGCGCGGCGCCTGCATCACAGACTTATAACCGAACTGTTCCATTAAAGCAGGAAGTACGGTTTCTTTATATACGGATTCTAATCTAGCCATGATTCACCTTACGCATCAACAACTTCATTTGTTGACTTAAAATATCTGACTTTTTTTCCATCTTCCAGAAATTTAAAGCCGACACGATCTGCTTTTTTTGTCACAGGATTATACAATCCTACATTGGAAATATTAATCGGCATATCCTTGACGATAATTCCACCTGAAACACCAGCATTTGGGTTGGGTTTTTGATTTTTCTTAACTTGATTGATGCCTTCAACTAAAACTTTGTTATCTTTCAAAACCTTAGTTACTCTACCGCTCTTACCTTTATCTTTGCCAGTACGAACGATTACATCATCGCCTTTTTTAATTTTTTGCATCTTAAAACCCCAACTTATAATACTTCAGGAGCCAGAGAGATAATTTTCATAAATTTCTCACCTCTTAACTCACGCGTTACAGGCCCAAAAATCCGTGTACCTAAGGGCTGTAAATTGTTGTTGAGAATAACGGCGGCGTTTCCGTCAAAACGAATGACAGAACCGTCGGGTCTACGCACACCTTTAGCTGTTCTCACTACTAAAGCATTGTAAACTTCGCCTTTTTTTACTCTACCACGAGGAATTGCATCTTTAATACTGACTTTGATGATGTCACCAATACCAGCATAGCGTCTATGCGACCCCCCTAATACTTTGATACACATGACCCTTTTGGCACCGCTATTATCGGCGACGTCAAGGTTAGTTTGCATCTGAATCATGATTTATTCCTGTTATCTGTATATAAATAGCTGATTGCTATTTGTTAGCACTTTCTAAAACTGAAACCAATTTAAAGGTTTTATGCTTAGACATCGGTCTGCATGAGGTAATAGCAACGACATCACCTTCTTGACAAAGATTCTGCTCATCGTGCGCCATCATTTTGGTTGAACGCTTAATGTATTTTCCATACACAGGATGTTTTACTACTCGCTCAACTAAGACTGTAATAGTCTTGTCCATTTTATTGCTAACAACACGACCAGTGATGGTTCGCAATTTAGTTACATTTTCACTCATGATTTCGCGCTCGCCATTTCATTTAATATGGTTTGGATACGAGCCACATCACGTCTGACCTTTTTTACTTGGTCTGGCTTGGACAGTTGACCTGTACCTTTTTGCATTCTAAGATTAAATCGCTCACGCGATAAATCGAGCATCAAAGCTCCTAACTCGTCTTTTGATTTCTGGCGTAATTCACTTGCTTTCATTACATTATTGTCCGAACGGTAAAAAGTGTCTTCAAAGGCAGTTTAGCAGCCGCCAGTGTAAATGCTTCGCGTGCCAATTCTTCAGAAACACCTTGTATTTCATACAACATAGTTCCTGGTCTGATTTGAGCAACCCAGTATTCTACACTACCTTTTCCTTTTCCCATACGAACTTCTAAAGGTTTTTTCGTAATTGGCTTGTCTGGAAAAATTCTGATCCAAATTTTACCGCCACGCTTGACGTGACGAGTAATTGTTCTACGAGCCGACTCGATTTGTCTTGCAGTCAATCTGCCACGACTAACCGATTTAAGGCCATATTCACCAAAACTAACTGATGAACCACGAACAGCAGTACCGTTATTTCTGCCTTTATGTTGCTTACGGAATTTAGTTCTTTTAGGTTGAAGCATCTCTTTATCCCTTCAACTATTTTTTAGGTTCAGAATTAATAGACGCAATATGTGCGTCCATATCAAATACTTCGCCTTTGAATATCCACACTTTTATGCCGATAATTCCATAGGTAGTATTTGCTTCTGCGGTTGCGTAATCAATATCAGCTCTTAAGGTATGCAAAGGCACACGACCTTCTCTATACCATTCGCTACGCGCAATTTCTGCGCCATTTAAACGACCACCAACGTTAATTTTAATGCCTTCAGCACCTAAACGCATAGTATTGGTAACGGCACGCTTCATAGCACGGCGATACATAATACGTTTTTCGAGCTGTTGAGCAACGCCTTCAGCAACTAGCTGGGCATCTAACTCAGGCTTTCTGATTTCTTCAACATTCACTTGAACAGGAATACCTATCATTTTAGATATTTCTTGTTTCAATACGTCAATATCTTCACCTTTTTTACCGATAACAATACCTGGTCTAGCGGTATGAATGGTGATATGTGCATTGTTGGCTGGACGATTGATTTGAATGCGACTAACCGAAGCATGAGCAAGTTTTTTCTTGATAAACTCTCTCACGGTTAAATCTTGATGCAGGAATACTGAGTAATCCTGACTATTTGCATACCATCTTGAATTCCAATCTTTGACGATACCAAGGCGTATGCCTATTGGATGTACCTTCTGACCCATTTTCTGCCCCTACTCGACTTCTGCGACTTTAATTGTAATATGGCAGGTTCTTTTAAGGATATGGTTCGCACGTCCTTTAGCTCTTGCCTTGAATCTTTTCATCGTCGCCCCTTCATTGACATAAACGGTAGACACTTTCAATTCGTCAATATCCGCACTTTCATTATGTTCTGCGTTAGCGATTGCTGACTCCAGAACTTTTTTGAAAATGCCGGCCGCTTTCTTTGAACTGAATTTCAAAACATTCAGTGCTTTGTCAACGGGTAGCCCACGAATTTGATCACCGACTAAACGTGCTTTTTGTGCAGATAGCGGGGCATTATTTAATTTTGCTGAAATTTCCATCACACCTACCTAGATTTTTTATCAGCCACATGGCCTTTGTATGTACGAGTGGGTGCAAACTCACCTAATTTATGCCCGACCATATTCTCAGAAATGAGAACTGGAATGTGCAGCCGCCCATTATGGATTGCAATAGTTAAGCCCAGCATATCTGGAATAATCATTGATCGTCTTGACCATGTTTTAATCGGTTTCCGATTATTGCTACTTACAGCATCTTCAACTTTTTTCAGAAGATGATGATCAATAAAAGGACCTTTTTTAATTGAACGCGGCACGCTAATTCCTCTCTATTTCTGCTTACGACGTCTGATAATCATATTATCAGTACGCTTGTTGTTTCTTGTTTTATAGCCTTTAGTCGGCATACCCCAAGGAGATACGGGATGTCTGCCACCAGAGGTCCGCCCTTCACCACCACCGTGTGGATGGTCAACTGGGTTCATGACCACACCGCGAACGGTTGGTCTAACGCCTCGCCATCTTGTCGCACCCGCTTTACCAAGTGAAATCAAGTTATGTTCTGAGTTTGATACTTCACCGATAACAGCATGACAATCAGCCATTACCTTGCGCATCTCACCTGAACGCAGTCTAATTGTTGCGTGTGCGCCATCTTTAGCTACCAGTTGTACTGATGTACCAGCACTTCTTGCAATCTGCGCACCTTTACCTGGCTGTAATTCAACACAATGAACTGTTGTACCCATTGGAATGTTTCTCAACGGCATACAATTTCCTGGTTTAACAGGCACTGTTTCTGAAGAGATAATTTCTTGACCTACAGTAAGACCCTTTGGAGCGATAATATATCTGCGCTCACCGTCTTTAAACAAAATCAGCGCAATATTGGCTGTTCTGTTTGGGTCATACTCCAAGCGTTCGACAACAGCTGGAATATCCGTTTTATTCCGTTTAAAATCAATAATACGGTAGTGTTGCTTATGACCACCGCCGACATGACGTGTTGTGATACGCCCGTTATTGTTACGACCACCAGTTTTGCTCTTTTTAGCGAGCAAAGGAGCATAAGGTTTGCCTTTATGCAATTCATCATTTTTGATGCGTATTACAAACCGTGATCCTGGTGACGTTGGTTTTGACTTTACAATCGCCATGCTTTCTACCGTTTCCTATTGATCTTTTGCTTTATGAATTAAGCAGCAGAGAATTCTATATCGTGACCAGACTTAAGTTTTACATAAGCCTTTTTCCAATCAGATCTTTGACCTAATGACTTACCAAACCGTTTCTGTTTGCCTTTAACGTTTAAAACTCGAACCGAATCAACTTCAACGCTAAACATCATTTCTACTGCACTTTTAACTTGTTTTTTAGTCGCTTGTTTTTGCACTTTAAAAACAAATTGTTTATTTTTTTCAGCGGCAATTGTACTCTTCTCAGAGATAATTGGTGCCTCAAGTACACTTGCCAATTGATAGTGATTTACACTCATGCCAAGCACTCCTCTAATTGTTTCAATGCTGCTGGGGTAGCAATTACTTTATCAGCTGCTACCAATAACACTGGACTTAAATTAGCTGCTTCAATCACTTCCACATAGGGAATATTTCTTGATGCTAAAGCTAGATTTACATCTACACTATCAACAACAATTAATATCCGTTTAGCATCAATTGCTTTTAACTTTACGTTCAACTCTTTTGTTTTGACAGTTTCAGGAAGAATATCACTGCTTACCACCAAACGATCCTGTCTCAACAGCTCAGATAAAATCGAACGAATACCAACGCGAAACATTTTTTTGTTTAGTTTCTGCTCGTAGTTTCTTGGTCTTGCGGCAAAAGCAACACCACCTGTACGCCAAACTGGACTACGGGTTGTTCCGGCTCTTGCACGACCTGTGCCTTTTTGTTTCCAAGGCTTTGCTCCGCCGCCGCTAACATCCGAGCGTGTTTTTTGTGCTTTAGTACCAGCACGAGCACCCGCCATATAGCGAACAACCAACTGGTGAACTAATGTTTCATTAAATGACTGACCGAAAACGGCTTCAGTAACTTCAACCATTCCAGCAGCATCTTGTTTATTTAAAGCAGGTATTTGCAAACCCATGGCTTAACCTTTATTTCGCATTTTCATGGCGGGAGTAATAATCACATCACCACCTTTGGCTCCAGGCACTGAGCCTTTCACTAAAATTAAATTTCTTTCAGTATCAATAGCATGAATAGTCAAATTCTGAACAGTTACTTTCTCTGCTCCCATGTGACCTTCCATTTTTTTGCCTTTAAAAACACGACCAGGCGTTTGATTCATACCGATAGAACCCAATACTCTATGTGAACGTGAGTTACCATGAGTAGCGTCTTGCATACTGAAATTGTGACGTTTTATACCACCAGCAAAACCTTTACCGATACTTTTACCTTGAACATCAATTACTTGACCCACAGAAAAAATATCTAACGGCAAGGCGGAACCAGCAGACAAATCAGCACCTTCGCCATCTTCGAGTCTAAACTCCCAAAGACCACGACCAGCTGTCACATTAGCCGCTGCATAGTGACCTGCCATTGCTTTATTGACTCTTGAAGATTTTTTATCACCTGCTGCTACTTGAACAGCACGATAACCATCAACCTCAATACTTTTAACCTGAGTAACTCTATTTGAGTCAATCTGGAGAACAGTCACAGGTACTGACGATCCATCTTCACAAAAAACTCTGGTCATACCACATTTACGACCAATAAGACCTATTGACATCTGCCAATTCCTCTATTCTTAATTCAACTTTATCTGAACATCAACACCCGCCGCAAGATCGAGCTTCATCAGCGCATCTACGGTTTTTTCTGTGGGCTCAACAATATCCAGTAATCGTTTATATGTTCTCAATTCGTACTGATCTCTCGCATCTTTATTAACATGAGGAGAAATCAAAATCGTAAAACGTTCTTTTTTAGTAGGCAAGGGAATGGGGCCTTTTACTTGCGCCCCAGTTCTTCTTGCTGTTTCTACTATCTCACCAGCCGATTGATCGATCAATTTATGATCAAATGATTTCAACCGAATTCTGATAGTTTGATTAGCCATAATTATTATTACTCGATGATTGACGCAACAACACCCGCACCAACTGTACGACCGCCTTCACGAATTGCAAAACGCAGATTGTCTTCCATAGCAATAGAAGAAATCAGCTTCACTTTTACAGAAATGTTGTCGCCAGGCATTACCATCTCAACGCCTTCTGGTAACTCAACCGCACCAGTTACGTCAGTTGTTCTGAAATAGAACTGTGGACGATAACCTTGGAAGAAAGGTGTATGACGACCGCCTTCCTCTTTTGACAAAATATAAATCTCTGCATTGAAATAAGCGTGTGGCTTAATGGTGTTTTTGTGAGCCAATACTTGACCACGCTCAACATCATCTCTCTTAGTGCCTCTCAATAACAAACCAACGTTATCGCCAGCTTCGCCTTGATCCAATAATTTACGGAACATTTCAACACCGGTTACCGTTGTTGTGACGGTTGGTCTAATACCAACGATCTCAACTTCTTGACCAACTTTGATAATACCGCGCTCAATACGACCTGTTACTACAGTACCGCGACCAGAGATTGAGAATACGTCTTCAACAGGCATCAAGAATGCACCGTCTACAGCTCTTTCTGGTAAAGGAATGTACTCATCTAACGCTTTTACTAGTTTAACTACCGATGGTACGCCAATTTCGCTTTCATCGCCTTGAAGAGCTAATAATGCAGATCCTTTGATGATTGGAGTATCATCACCAGGAAATTCATACATATCCAGCAATTCTCTGATTTCCATTTCAACCAATTCGATTAACTCTTCATCGTCAACCATATCAGCTTTATTCAAGAATACAACGATATAAGGAACACCAACTTGTCTTGATAATAAGATGTGTTCTCTAGTTTGTGGCATCGGGCCGTCAGCTGCCGAACAAACTAAAATCGCGCCATCCATTTGCGCAGCACCTGTAATCATGTTTTTTACATAGTCAGCATGACCTGGACAGTCAACGTGAGCGTAATGACGCGCATCTGATTCATATTCAACGTGTGAAGTCGCGATGGTGATACCACGCGCTCTTTCTTCAGGAGCGTTATCAATTTGATCGAATGCTTTAACTGCACCACCGTGTAACTTAGCCATTACAGTTGTCAAAGCAGCTGTTAATGTCGTTTTACCATGGTCAACGTGACCTATTGTACCAACGTTGACGTGTGGCTTATTGCGTGAAAATTTTTCTTTGGCCATGAGTTAATACCTTGTGTTATTCAAATTATGAAGATTTTTTAATGATGACATCTGCTATATGTGCAGGTGTTTCATTGTATTTTTCAAACTGCATACTGTATGTAGCCCGCCCCTGCGTTGCTGATCGCAAATCAGTTGCATAACCAAACATTTCCGCCAACGGCACTTCGCAGCTAACTATTTTACCTGATGGCATATCATCCATCCCGTGAATGATACCACGTCGCCTGTTAATATCACCGACAACATGACCCATATATACTTAAGGTGTAGAGACTTCGAGTTTCATTATCGGCTCAAGCAAAACTGGACTTGCCTTTCTTGCGCCTTCTCTAAAGCACATTGAACCTGCAATTTTGAAAGCTATTTCGTTCGAATCAACATCGTGATAAGAACCGTCAAATAAAGACACTTTTACATCTAAAACAGGGTAGCCAGCAAGAACGCCGCTTTTCAGCTGCTCTTGAACTCCCTTATCCACTGCTGGTATGTATTCCTTGGGAACAACGCCACCAACAATTTCATTCACAAATTCATAGCCAGCCCCCATTTCCTTGGGTTCAATTCGCAACCAAACGTGACCATACTGTCCACGACCGCCCGATTGCTTGATAAACTTTCCTTCTTGCTCAACCGTACTACGGATTGTTTCTCTGTAAGCGACCTGTGGCGCACCCACATTCGCTTCAACATTAAATTCTCTTTTCATTCGGTCAATAATAATTTCCAGATGCAACTCACCCATGCCAGAAATAATAATTTGACCAGACTCTTCATCAGTATGCACACGAAATGAAGGATCTTCTTGTGCTAATTTTGTTAAAGCAACGCCCAATTTTTCTTGATCCGCTTTAGTTTTTGGCTCTACTGCAACCGAAATAACAGGATCAGGAAACTCCATACGCTCAAGAACAATAATATCTTTAGCATCACACAGCGTATCACCTGTGGTGGTATCTTTTAGCCCAATGAATGCCGCAATATCACCCGCACAAACCGATTTAACCTCTTCCCTGCTGTTGGCGTGCATCTGAACAATACGACCAACACGCTCTCTTTTCATTTTGACAGAGTTATAAATACTCTCGCCAGAGTTGAGCGTCCCTGAATAAACCCTAAAAAAAGTTAAAGTACCAAAAGGGTCAGAAACTATCTTAAAGGCAAGTGCCGAAAAAGGCTCGTTATCGTCCGCGTGGCGACAGGCTTCTGTTTCACCGTCTTCAAGCAACCCTGAGATAGACTTAACATCCGTCGGTGCAGGCAAGTATTCAATAACCGCATCCAACATAGCCTGCACACCCTTATTTTTAAAGGCAGAACCACAAAAAGTCGGAACTATTTGATTCGCTATTGTCTGAACGCGTATACCATGCTTTATTTCTTCATCAGTCAAAACACCTTCTTCAAGGTATTTTTCCGTTAATTCTTCGCTGGCTTCTGCGGCAGCCTCAACGATTCGCTCACGCCACTCCTGACACTGGACTTGCATAGCTTCTGGAACATCCTTTTCCTGAAAAGTCATCCCCATATTGGATTCATCCCAATAAATAGCTTTCATTTTAATGAGGTCAACAACCCCCTCAAAACCATCTTCCGCACCAATAGGCAACTGCATAGGTACTGGATGACCACCCAAACGAGCCTCAATTTGCGCAACAACCCTTAAGAAATCAGCACCTGACCTGTCCATCTTATTAACAAAGACCAGTCTAGGCACATGATATTTATCAGCTTGTCGCCATACCGTTTCCGATTGCGGCTCGACACCGCCTACCGCACAAAAAACAGCACAAGCACCATCTAGGACACGCAAGGAGCGTTCAACTTCAATGGTAAAATCGACATGACCAGGCGTATCAATTATATTAATACGATGCGAAGGAAACTGCTTTCCCATGCCACTCCAGAAACAGGTTGTTGCTGCGGAGGTTATAGTAATACCTCGCTCCTGCTCCTGCTCCATCCAGTCCATGACGGCAGCACCATCATGTACCTCACCTATTTTGTGAGACACGCCCGTATAATAAAGTACACGCTCTGTTGTTGTGGTTTTACCCGCATCAATGTGAGCCATAATACCGATGTTACGATAATACTCTATAGGTGTTTTGCGCACTGTTACTTAAATATTTCAATTACCAACGGTAATGGGAGAACGCTTTATTAGCCTCTGCCATTCTGTGGGTATCTTCACGTTTTTTAGCAGCTGACCCTTTGCTTTCAAAAGCGTCCATCAACTCGCCAGCCAACTTAGTAGCCATGTTTCTTTCGTTTCTTTTACGCGAAGCGTCAATCAACCAGCGCATAGCCAACGCCATACGACGCGACGGACGAACTTCAACTGGAACCTGATAAGTTGCACCGCCAACGCGACGAGATTTAACCTCGACTCTAGGCTGAACATTTTCCAACGCTTTAGACAACACTTCTAGTGGCTCACTATGTCCTTTTGCTTCAATCGCATCTAAAGCACCATAAACGATACTTTCAGCAACTGATTTTTTGCCACTTTCCATGATCATATTCATAAACTTAGTCAGCATGACACTGCCAAATCTTGGATCAGGGATAATTTCTCTTTTTGTAGCGACTCTTCTTCTCGACATCTCTATAACCTACTATTTGCCTTTAGGGCGTTTTGTTCCGTATTTAGAGCGACCACATTTTCTGTTGTTCACTCCAGAAGCATCCAGACTACCACGCACAACGTGATAACGCACACCTGGCAAATCCTTTACACGACCGCCTCTTATTAGAACTACAGAATGCTCTTGAAGATTATGACCCTCGCCGCCAATATAGCTACTAACTTCAGCACCATTAGTCAACCTGACTCTAGCTACTTTACGCAATGCCGAGTTTGGTTTTTTAGGTGTTGTGGTATAAACGCGCGTACAAACACCTCTACGCTGAGGACATGCTTCCAATGCTGGAACATTGCTTTTTTCAATTTTTTTAGCGCGCGGCTTACGAACCAATTGGTTGATCGTGGCCATATTTTATCTACTCCAGTTTACAAATTAATTGTCAGATAGCGATTGAATCGTGACACAAGTACACAAGCATACAGTATTTCAACCCAGCCCAACACCCTATAACTTATGTGAGCTGAGTATAATACTGCGCAATCTTCCTTAGGTCAAGCTCATTTTTTAAACAGTCTGTTTATCGCCAGATTTATCCATTCAAGGCTAATTTAAGCGCTTCTTCTACATCGTCCGCATCAACAACAGCGACTCCCTCATTTTCAACCATGGGCTGTTGAGAGAATCTGTTTTTTCTATGCTCATGGTAGGCCAACCCTGTTCCTGCTGGAATTAACCGACCTACGATAACATTCTCTTTTAAGCCTTGCAGACTATCACTTAATCCGCGTACTGCGGCGTCGGTTAGTACGCGTGTGGTTTCTTGGAATGATGCCGCTGAGATGAACGATTCAGTTGCCAGCGAGGCTTTGGTAATACCCAACAAAATAGATTCGTAGCTGGCAGGAATTTTCCCTTCCGCTTCCATTCTGTCGTTTTCTACACGCATTGCAGCGCGCTCAACCTGATCGCCTTTCAAGAAGCAAGTATCGCCTGATGCAGTGATTTCAACTTTTCTCAGCATTTGACGAATAATCGCTTCAATGTGCTTGTCGTTGATTTTTACACCTTGCAGACGATAAACATCTTGAATTTCTTTCACCAGATAGTTAGCAAGCTCTTCTATGCCGCGCAATCTGAGAATATCATGCGGAGTCAATTCACCTTCGGCAATGGTTTCACCTTTTTCCACATACTCACCTTCAAATACGGTGATGTGTCGCCATTTAGGTATCAAGGTTTCAACTTGCTCGCCTGCGGCATCAGTAATGATAACGCGCTGCTTACCTTTGGTTTCTTTACCAAAAGAAACCGTACCACTGGCTTCTGCCAATATAGCGGGATCTTTGGTTTTTCTTGCTTCAAATAAATCGGCTACACGCGGTAAACCACCTGTAATATCACGGGTTTTACTAGATTCTTGTGGAATTCTAGCCAGTACGTCACCGACTTTTACTTCACCACCGTCTTTAATACCAGCAATCGCACCTGCGGGCAGGAAGTATTGCGCGGGAATTTCGGTACCGGGTAAGTAAATAGTACCGCCATTGCTGTCTGTCAGCTTCACCATAGGGCGTAATTCTTTACCCGCACTACCACGTTGCTTAGGATCAGTTACGACCAGTGAGCTTAAGCCTGTGACATCGTCAGAGTGTTTTTGTACGGTGACACCGTCAACAAAGTGAATCAGCTCAACAATCCCGTCTACTTCAGTGATAACAGGATGGGTATGTGGATCCCAAGTAACGATAATGTCGCCTGCGTTGATTCGACTGCCTTCCTGCACTGATAAAACAGCACCGTAAGGAATTTTATAACGCTCTCTTTCACGGCCGTAATCATCGACCACGCCGACCTCGCCTGACCGAGAAACAGCAACCAGATTGCCTTCACGGTTGATGACCGATTTTAGGTTATTCAAGCGCACTGTACCCGCTGATTTAACCTGCACATTACTGATAGCTGCTGAACGAGATGCCGCACCACCAATGTGGAAAGTACGCATGGTCAACTGTGTACCTGGTTCACCGATAGATTGCGCCGCAATAACGCCGACCGCTTCACCGATATTGACCAAATGCCCACGACCTAAATCACGACCATAACACGCTGCACAAACACCGTGTCTGTTTTCACAGGTAATAATAGAGCGAACAATTACTTGGTCGATACTGTACTCTTCTAATACGCTCACCCAATGTTCGTCTAATAACGTGCCATTAGGCACGATGATTTTCTCACCTGCACCATCCATGATGTCACCTACAGCAACACGTCCTAACACGCGCTCTGATAACGGTTCAACCACGTCTCCACCCTCAATAATGGGGGTCATAATCAAACCATTAGACGTGCCGCAATCATCGCCGATAATAACGAGATCTTGTGCAACATCGACTAAACGACGGGTTAAGTAACCTGAGTTTGCAGTTTTCAATGCGGTATCAGCAAGACCTTTACGCGCACCATGGGTCGAAATAAAGTATTGCAGTACGTCCAAACCTTCACGGAAGTTTGCAGTAATAGGTGTTTCGATAATCGAACCGTCCGGTTTCGCCATCAAACCACGCATACCCGCCAACTGCCGAATCTGTGCCGCAGAACCACGCGCACCAGACTCTGCCATCATGAAGATAGAGTTAAAGGATTTTTGCTTAACAGTATTACCTTCGGCATTCACTACTGATTCTTCGCCCAGACCATCCATCATCACCTTAGCGACTCTATCATTGGCATGAGACCAAATATCAACAACTTTATTGTAGCGTTCGCCATCGGTGACTAAACCAGATGAATATTGACGTTGAATTTCGCTTACTTCGTCATCGGCTGCTTTAATAATGTTTACTTTTTCCGCAGGAATCGCCATGTCTTCGATACCGAAAGACACACCTGAAATGGTGGCATAACGGAAACCCAAGTACATCAATTGGTCAGCCAATATAACGGTGTCTTTATTGCCTAAAAAGCGGTAGCTGTAATTCACCAAACGCGAGATGTTCTTTTTAGTCATATCGCAGTTGACGATGTCAAACGGCATACGATCTGGCAATATTTCCCAAATCAACGCACGACCGACTGTGGTATGTACACGATGAACCTTATCTTCCAGAACACCTTGTTCATTGGCTACTTTTTCAGTAATGCGCAATTGAATTTTAGACTGTAGCTCTACGGTTTTAGCAAGCAGGGCTTTGTGTATTTCTGCCACAGTACCGAAAATACTGCCATCACCTTTAGCGTTGATTTTTTCACGGCTGATGTAGTACAAACCCAATACCACGTCTTGTGACGGGTTGATAACAGGCTCGCCGTTAGCGGGTGACAGAATGTTATTGGTTGCCATCATCAAGGTACGCGCTTCCAACTGTGCCTCTATGGACAGTGGAATATGTACCGCCATCTGGTCACCGTCAAAGTCGGCGTTGAACGCACTACAAACCAAGGGATGCAGCTGAATCGCCTTACCTTCGATAAGTGTTGGTTCAAAGGCTTGGATGCCCAATCTGTGCAAAGTCGGCGCACGGTTCAGCAGAATTGGATGTTCACGAATCACTTCTTCGAGAATATCCCAGACTTCCGCGCCTTCGCGTTCGACCATTTTTTTAGCCGCTTTAATCGTTGTTGCCAAGCCGCGCAGTTGTAATTTACTGAAAATAAACGGTTTGAATAATTCCAACGCCATTTTTTTCGGTAAACCGCACTGGTGCAATCGTAAGGTAGGCCCTACGACAATCACCGAACGACCTGAGTAATCGACACGTTTACCCAATAAGTTTTGGCGGAAACGTCCTTGCTTACCTTTAATCATGTCCGCTAAGGATTTTAACGGTCTACGGTTGGTGCCAGTAATCGCGCGACCGCGTCTACCGTTATCCAACAGGGCATCAACTGATTCTTGTAACATCCGTTTTTCGTTACGCACGATAATATCAGGTGCATTCAGGTCTAACAGTCTGTTTAAACGATTGTTACGGTTGATAACACGGCGATATAAATCGTTCAAATCTGAAGTCGCAAAACGACCGCCATCCAAAGGAACCAAGGGGCGCAATTCGGGTGGCAAAACGGGTAATACTTTTAAAATCATCCATTCGGGACGATTTTTTGAAGTCACCAGCGCATCCATCACTTTGAGGCGTTTGGCGTACTTTTTAATTTTGGTTTCTGAACTGGTCGAATTGATTTCTTCGCGTAAGATCTCAACTTGTTCTTTTAAATCTATGCTTTTTAATAAGTCATAGATAGCTTCCGCGCCCATTTTGGCAACGAAATCATCACCATGAATTTCAACGGCATCAAGATATTCATCATCAGTCAGTAATTGCCCTTTGGTTAAAGGGGTCATGCCTGGATCTAAAATTACGAATGATTCAAAATACAACACGCGCTCAATTTCACGCAATGTCATATCCAATAACAAAGCGATACGCGAAGGCAGTGATTTTAAAAACCAGATGTGCGCAACTGGGCTGGCTAAATCAATATGCCCCATACGCTCACGGCGTACTTTAGACAGAGTAACTTCCACGCCGCATTTTTCGCAGATAACACCGCGATGTTTTAATCTTTTATATTTGCCGCACAGACATTCATAATCACTGATAGGTCCAAATATTTTGGCGCAGAACAGCCCATCACGCTCAGGTTTGAATGTACGATAGTTGATAGTTTCTGGTTTTTTTACTTCGCCATAAGACCACGAGCGAATCATATCAGGCGAGGCCAGACCTATGCTGATGCCGTCAAAATCGTCAGCGCGACCTTGGCGTTTTAGGAAGTTCATTAAATCTTTCAAGAGTTTGTCCTCTTTAAATGTTTTTTATCGTTCAATCACACAAAATACAAATTATATGTCTTCGTCTTGTTACGAACGCTGGTCATGCCATGCAATCATGTCTTGAATAAGCGTGTGCGAAAGTGTATCTGTATTTACCAATCCTTGAATGGTGAGTGTCATTTGTATTTCTTTGTTTCGTACCCATTTTTTATTCCCAACTACGAAATCGGAAAAATAAATTGGGTCTTTAATTCTACGAAAATGTCTGAACCACACACCTAATTTTGGCTCTGTTCTTCTTATGTAGTTGTATTCACTATCAACTGTTACCACTGCAAATGGATGGTGATGAACTATAATTAGAACTTTGTCATTCACGACCATCTCCTTTGCGAAAGGAACAAAGTTTTCCTGAACTGACGATATTTTTTGATTATTGTCCGCTAGCAAATCACCAACAACATTGCCATCTTCTGTTAAGGCAAAATCTAATCCAATGAAACCTGCTCCAATACTATGAACAGCATATTCCATAGCCCATGGCGAATCACCACCAGGGTGTAATTGCATTCTCCAGTAGTTCATTTTAATTTTTCCTCAGAAAAAACATTGCATACAAGATAATGGAGATTAGGGTACGCAATGCGTACCCTACGTTTTATTCCCTTTCTAACTCGATATTGACTGCCAATGAACGAATCTCTTTAAGCAATACGTTAAATGATTCGGGCATACCCGCTTCCATTTTATGATTGCCATCGACGATGTTTTTATACATCCGCGTTCTACCCGTCACGTCATCGGATTTAACCGTCAACATTTCCTGCAAGGTGTAAGCCGCACCATAAGCTTCTAACGCCCAGACCTCCATTTCTCCGAAACGTTGTCCACCGAATTGTGCTTTACCACCCAACGGTTGTTGCGTTACCAAACTGTAAGGACCTGTAGAACGGGCGTGCATTTTGTCATCGACCAAGTGATTCAGTTTCAGCATATACATATAGCCGACAGTCACTTCACGCTCAAAAGGTTCGCCTGTTAGACCGTCAAACAACTGGACTTGTCCATGCTCTGGCAAATCAGCCAAGCGTAACATAGTACGAATTTCTTCTTCACTAGCACCATCGAATACGGGCGTTGCCATAGGCACACCAGCAACCAGATTAGCCGCCATTTCTAAAATTTCTTTATCAGTAAAGGAGTCCAGATTTTCCTTGCGACCACTACTGTTATAAATTTTATCCAGATATTCTCTGATGGCAGTGACTTTGGCTTTTTCTTGATCGTACTGAGCTTCCAGCATTTTACCAATCTTGATACCCAAGCCTTTCGCAGCCCAACCTAAATGGGTTTCCAGTACCTGCCCAACGTTCATACGAGACGGTACGCCTAACGGATTCAATACGATGTCAACAGGATTACCGTCAGCCGTAAATGGCATATCTTCAATCGGTCTGATCATCGAGATAACACCTTTGTTACCATGACGACCCGCCATTTTATCACCCGGTTGAATGCGTCGTTTCACAGCTAAGTACACCTTAACCATTTTTAACACACCTGGTGCTAAATCATCACCCATCGTGATTTTTTTGCGTTTTACTTCAAACTTTTCATCAAAATCTTTACGTTGCTGCTCAATTTGCGCAGAGACGGTTTCGAGTTGAACATTAAGTTCTTCCTCTTTCATTTTGATTTTCAGCCAATCTGAATGCTTGATGCTATTCAAATAATCCAGACTGATTTCAGTACCTGCTTTTAGCTGACCTGCGCCTGCTTGAGCCACTTTACCGTCCAGCATTTTGGCAACCCGCGCAAAAATATCTTCTTCAAGAATTTTTAGCTGATCATCCAAATCTTTGCGGTAACGTTTAATGGCATCTTGCTCAATGTCTAACGCACGTTTGTCTTTTTTAACACCGTCGCGAGTAAACACCTGCACGTCGATAACCGTACCTTCAATACTACCCGGTACACGCAACGAAGTATCTTTTACATCAGCGGCCTTTTCGCCAAAAATAGCGCGTAACAGCTTTTCTTCTGGAGTCAGTTGCGTTTCGCCTTTAGGCGTTACTTTACCAACCAGAATATCGCCGCCTTTGACTTCCGCACCGACATAAACGATACCCGACTCATCCAGTTTGGATAAGGCTTCTTCGCTGACGTTAGGAATATCGGCAGTAATTTCTTCTGGACTGTGTTTGGTATCACGCGCCACACAGGTTTTTTCTTCGATATGAATGGTGGTAAAGCGATCTTCTTTTACAACGCGCTCAGAGACTAAAATCGAGTCTTCGAAGTTGTAACCATTCCACGGCATGAACGCAACCAGCATATTCTGCCCCAGTGCTAATTCACCCATATCGGTTGAAGGACCGTCCGCCATAATATCGCCCGCTTGCACGATGTCGCCCGGCTTGACTAATGGTTTTTGGTTAATGCAAGTATTTTGGTTAGAACGGGTATATTTAATCAGGTTATAAATATCAACCCCTGATGTACCTGTTTCGGTTTCCGTATCATTAACACGCACTACGATACGCGCAGCATCAACCGCTTCAATTTTACCGCCGCGTGTTGCAACAACCGTTACACCCGAATCTTTTGCTACCGTTCTTTCCATGCCTGTACCCACTAATGGCTTTTCAGCTCTCAGTGTTGGTACTGCTTGACGCTGCATATTCGATCCCATTAATGCGCGGTTCGCGTCATCATGTTCTAAGAATGGAATAATCGACGCGGCGACTGAAACGATTTGCTTGGATGATACGTCCATGTACTGCACGGTATCGGACATCGCCAGCGCAAACTCGTCTTTATGACGGCAAGATACTAAACCATCGACTAATTTGCCTTCTGCGTTGACAGGTACACTCGCCTGCGCAATAACAAACTCACCTTCTTCAATAGCAGACAAGTAATCCACTTGATCGGTCACTTTGCCATCAATCACTTTACGATAAGGCGTTTCCAAGAAACCATAGTTATTGGTACGCGCATACACCGACAGCGAGTTAATCAGACCAATGTTTGGACCCTCAGGCGTTTCAATCGGACACACACGACCATAATGGGTTGCGTGTACGTCACGCACTTCAAAGCCTGCACGTTCTCTCGCTAAACCACCAGGCCCTAACGCAGATACACGGCGTTTATGCGTCACTTGTGATAATGGATTGTTTTGATCCATAAACTGTGACAATTGGCTAGAACCAAAAAATTCTTTGACTGCCGCAGACACAGGCTTGGCATTAATAATTTCTTGCGGCACCAAGCCTTCTGAATCAGCCAAGGTTAGACGTTCTTTAACGGCTCTTTCAACGCGCACCAAGCCAACACGGAACTGGTTTTCAATCATTTCACCGACTGAACGCACCCGTCTGTTACCTAAATGGTCGATGTCATCGACTACGCCATTACCATTACGGATTTTTATCAGCTCTTTAAGAACATCAATAATGTCATCTTTGGTCAGTGTGCCTGTGCCGATAATTTCTTCTCTGCCTAAACGACGGTTAAATTTCATCCGTCCTACGGTGGATAGGTCATAGCGTTCATCAGTAAAGAATAAATTTTGGAATAAATTTTCCGCAGATTCTTTAGTCGGTGGCTCACCAGGACGCATCATGCGATAGATTTCAACCAAAGCCTCTAATGGGTTGGTCGTATTGTCTATGCGCATTGCATTGGATATATAAGGGCCATTATCCAAGTCATTGACAAACAAGGTATTCAGTTCCGTAATACCGCTGTCAATGCAGCGATCAATCAGAACTTCGGTCAACTCATCATTTACATTGGCAATTAATTCGCCAGTGCTTTGGTCAATAATGTTATGACCGAGAATCTTACCAACCAAGTAAGATTTAGGAGCTTCCACTTGGGTCAGCCCGACTTTATTCATTTCACGGATATGCTTGGAAGTAATCCGTCGTCCTTCTTCGACCAAAATTTGATCGTTATTTTTAATATCAAATGCTGCAATTTCACCACGCATTCTTTCAGGAACGATGTGAAATAAACATTTATCAGCACTTAATGTGAATTTATTGGTCTCGAAGAATATTTTTATCATATCTTCGTTATCGTAGCCCAAACCTCTCAACAGAATGGTAGCTGGGATTTTTCTACGACGATCTATACGCACATAAACGCAGTCTTTGTGGTCAAATTCAAAATCCAACCAAGAACCGCGATAAGGAATCACACGCGCATTAAACAATAATTTACCAGATGAGTGGGTTTTACCCTTGTCATGGTCAAAAAACACGCCCGGTGAGCGATGTAATTGCGAGACAATAACCCGCTCGGTACCGTTAATAACAAACGTACCGTTATCCGTCATTAAAGGCAGTTCGCCCATATAAACTTCTTGCTCACGGATGTCTTTAACAACCTTGGCATTTACAGGTGTTTCTTTATCATAGATAACCAGTCGCACCAACACACGCAAAGGCGCGGCAAAAGTCGCTCCCCGTTGTTGACATTCTCTGACATCAAATAAAGGCTCGCCTAATCTATACTTTACATATTCCAATACGGCATAGCCTGAATGGCTTTCAATCGGAAATACGCTGGAAAATGCCGCGTGTAGGCCAGTATCAGTGCGCTTTTCGGGCGTAGCACCTGATTGCAAAAAACTGGCATAAGAATCTATTTGCGTTGCTAAAAGATACGGGACATCAAGCACCTCAGTGCTTTTCCCAAAGTTGTTTCGTATACGCTTTTTTTCGGTAAAAGAGTAGGACATATCGCTTCCAAACCTTTTCATCATGAATTGTGTCTACTGTGCGGCGTGCAACAGGGGATAACTGCTGGAGACATAAATATTGAACATTTATGAAGCAGTAAAAGGCCGGTGACATAGTCACCAGCCCTATTTACCAAGACGTAAGCCTTAGTGTGTGTCAACGATATTATTTAACGTCGACAGTCGCGCCTGCTTCTAACAGTTGCTTTTTAATGTCTTCTGCTTCAGCTTTAGGTGCGCCCTCTTTCAGGACAGTCGGTACGCCTTCAACAGCGTCTTTAGCTTCTTTCAAGCCTAAGCCTGTGATGCTACGAACTGCTTTAATAACGGCTACTTTATTTTCGCCGAAGCCAGTCAGAATAACATCAAATTCTGTTTGCTCTTCAACAGCTGCCGCAGCAGCAGCAGGTGCAGCTGCAACCGCAGCAGCAGCAGATACGCCGAATTTTTCTTCCATCGCTGAAATTAAGTCAACGATTTGCATAACGGTCATGTTGGAAACGGCTTCCAAAATGTCTTCTTGTGATATTGCCATTGTGAGTTTCTCTAAAAAATAGTTCTAAACCGCCAAGACGGCGGAATAACAGGTTTAACGAAATTATGCGGCTTCTTGCTCTTGCATCTGATCGCGAAGTGCAGCCAACGTACGAGCCAACTTCTCTGTAGGTGCTTTCATAACCGACATCAACAAGCTGATACCTTGATCGCGTGTCGGCAAACTTGCCAAACGCGCTAATTCAGAAGCATCATAAGATTGACCGCCAATAGCAACAACCTTGGTAATTAATTTGTCATGGGTTTTGGCAAAATTGCTGATTAAGCGTGCTGCACAGCCTGGGTCTTCCATTGAAAATGCAATCAGCAAAGGACCAACCAAGCTGTCCTGCATACATTCAAATTCAGTACCCGCTACTGCACGTTTTGCCAGAGTATTTTTTACCACGCGCAAATAAACGCCTGTTTCTCTCGCCGTTTTACGCAGTTCGGTTAATTCCGTTACTGTTAAACCACGATATTCTGCCGCAACAGCAGAATGGGCTTTAGCGGCGTATTGAGCAACTTCTTCTACGACGACTTTTTTGCCATCTAAATTGAGTGCCACAGTTTACCTCCGGTAATGTTCTGGGTATCCAGATAAATAAAACGCATTCTATTGAAGAATACTTCCTTACGGTTTTCCCCAACTAGGTTCCAGCCCGTCTACGCAGGAACACAGTTTTTCAACCATGTGACGATTAAGTTTTGCAACACCTGCGGTCTTTGACGGTTACCGAATAAACGGCAACCCAAAGTTTTTTTAATACTTAGCCGTTAAGACTACCAAGATCCAACCACAAACCAGGACCCATCGTTGAAGATAGCGTCACTTTTTTGATGTAAACGCCTTTTGCTGCGGTTGGCTTCATTCTTTTTAAGTCAGCAAGCAAGGCTTCCAGATTACCCTGAACAGCTTCCGCTTCAAATGCCACTTTACCCAATGTACAGTGAATAATGCCAGATTTATCAGTACGATAACGCACCTGACCTGACTTGGCATTTTTAACAGCAGTCGCAACATCAGTAGTCACCGTACCGACTTTAGGATTAGGCATTAAGCCTCTTGGACCTAAAATCTGACCTAATTGACCGACAACTCGCATTGCATCAGGAGAAGCGATAACCACGTCAAAGTTCATTTCGCCTTTTTTGACCAAATCACCTAAATCGTCCATGCCGACAATGTCTGCACCAGCAGCTTTAGCCGCTTCTGCATTTGCACCTTGTGTAAATACCGCAACGCGTACAGTTTTACCTGTACCGTTTGGCAATACTGTCGCGCCACGCACGTTTTGATCTGACTTGCGAGGATCTACGCCTAAATTGACGCTTACATCAATCGCTTCAGCAAATTTAGCTGTACCAAGTTCTTTCAAGATCGCAACTGCTTCACTGATTGAATACTGCTTGGTTTTATCAACTTTTTCTTTAATGATTTTCGCTTTTTTTGATAACTTAGCCATTATAATCCCTCCACATTCAGACCCATGCTACGCGCACTGCCTGCAATTGTTTTTACTGCTGCTTCAAGATTTGCAGCGTTTAAATCTTCCATTTTAGTTTTTGCAATTTCTTCTATTTGCTCGCGGGTCACAGTACCGACTTTTTTAGTATTCGGATTAGGACTGCCGCTTTTGATACCGACTGCTTTTTTCAGAAGAATTGACGCAGGAGGTGTTTTGGTAATAAAAGTAAAGCTACGATCACTATAAACAGTGATAACTACTGGTAAAGGCAAACCTTTTTCTACATCTTGAGTTTTTGCATTGAATGCTTTACAAAACTCCATGATATTAACACCACGTTGACCTAACGCAGGACCGACGGGTGGACTTGGATTTGCTTCACCTGCTTTTACTTGCAGCTTAATGTATGCCGTTATTTTTTTTGCCATTTTTTACTCCTAGTGGGTACAAGCGCGTAATGCTCCCCTTTTAGACACAAAAAATCCCTACCTTACACAGATAGAGATTTAGTAATTGCTAATTACAAAAATAATTAACCTTTTTCAACCTGATTAAAGCCCAATTCTACAGATGTTGAGCGTCCAAAAATAAGCACTGATATTTTCAGCTTATTTTTGTCATAATTAACTTCTTCGACAACGCCATTAAAATCCTTAAACGGCCCATCAACAACCCTGATTACTTCGCCGACTTCAAATAAAGTTTTAGGACGAGGCTTATCAACACCTTCCTGAACTCTATCTAGTATGGACATTGCTTCTTTTTCAGAAATAGGGGCAGGACGATCAGAGGTGCCACCTATAAATCCCAGAACTCTTGGTACATCCTTAACCAAATGCCATGTTTCATCGGTTAATTCCATTTGAACCAATACATAACCTGGAAAGAATTTCCGTTCACTTTTTCGCTGTTGACCCATGCGCATTTCGACGACTTCCTCAGTAGGAACTAGGATTTGTCCGAAATATTGCTCTAAGCCTTCACGCTTAACCCTCTCTTCCAAGGCTTGCTTAACTTTATTTTCAAAGTTGGAATAGGCGTGTACCACATACCAGCGCAAAGCCATATTCTATCCGCCCTGACCTGTTAGCAGACGCACTCCCCAAAAAAGGAACATATCTAAAAACCATAAGATAAGACCAACAATGGTAACCATCGCAAATACCAACAAGGTAGTACGCATGGTTTCTTCGCGAGTAGGCCAAATAACTTTTCTTACTTCTTGTTTGGCTTCTAAAATAAAAAGCCAGACGCTTTTCCCTATGTCAGTAGTAAGCATTAAACCCACCACAGCCAGAACAACGATCAAGAGACCGATGACTCTGTACACAAGAGGAATGGCTTCTGAGAAATAGTAGAATGCTGCTACAGCGGCAACCACAAAGACAACGGAAAAGACTTGCTTGACGACATCAAAAAGAGCTGTCGGTGCTTCTGCTTGAGTTTTCATGTGTTATTTATTATGAACGAGATGCTATTTATTACTTTAACTGAATGGCAGGCCAGGAGGGTCTCGAACCCCCAACCAGCGGTTTTGGAGACCGCCATTCTACCAATTGAACTACTGACCTATTCAGAAAAAATCGAACTTACTATGATACATCAACCAAAAGTATTATTCAACTACCAATTAAAAATTTTAACCGCCAGTCAAACACTCTTCAAGCCAAGAACAACCTACACCCTCAGTTCAAACAGAGCATACCCTGCTTCACAACCCAACAACTACTCTTGCAAGCACATCTATTTTAGAAATGGAGCTCATAACCGGATTTGAACCGGTGACCTCTTCCTTACCAAGGAAGTGCTCTACCTACTGAGCTATATGAGCCTAACTGATAGATTATGGAGCGGGTGATGGGAATCGAACCCACGTGATCAGCTTGGAAGGCTGGAGTTCTACCATTGAACTACACCCGCAGACTCGTAACTCAAAAGATGGTGGAGGGGGGAGGATTCGAACCTCCGAAGGCAGAGCCGGCAGATTTACAGTCTGATCCCTTTGGCCGCTCGGGAACCCCTCCGTTATTGAATAACCCGTTTATTATCTTTTATTAGCTTACCGATGTCAACAAC
>JAURYI010000120.1 GCA_030654015.1 Methylococcales bacterium
TGCCATTAAGTTAAGCCGTTCGTGGTGAGCTTGTCGAACCATGAACGGCTTAACTTCGGGGTTTCGGATTTTTCCATTCACCCTTCGACAGGCTCAGGGCGAACGGAAAAATCCTTAACTTAATGGCATTGACGCGGCGCATGGGAACGAGAGTAACCTGCGAGATTTTGAAAACCTCGCAGATTTGTATTAGTTAGGCAACCAATACGCCGCGAATCACGCTGACAATTTCTCTTATTTGCTCATCGGTTAAAAACGGACAAATAGGCAAAGAAAAACAGGTGGCGGCAACGGCTTCGGTGACGGGTAACACGACACCTGCGCATTCTTCTTTAAACACATTTTGTTGATGCAACGGCACGGGATAATACACCGCGCAGCCGATTTGTTTGGCTTGCAGCGCGGTCATGATGTCATCGCGGCGGTCGGATAACAGCGTGTATTGATGATAAACGTGAATGCCCACGCCGTCTTCATGCGGTGTGGTCAGCGGTAAGTCTGCCATTAATTCAGAATACAAATGCGCGACGTGACGACGGGCGGTGTTGTATTGGTCGATACGTTTTAATTTGGCTCTTAAAATGACTGCCTGCATTTCATCAAGGCGGCTGTTGTAGCCGATGATGTCATGGTAATAACGGACTTTTGAGCCGTGGTTGCGCAGTTGTTTGATAGTTTCGGCAGTTGTGTCTGAATTGGTGACAACCAAGCCGCCGTCACCAAACGCGCCCAGATTTTTACTGGGGAAAAAGCTGTAACCTGAGGCGTGTCCGAGTGAACCTGTTTGTTTGCCGTTGATAGACGCGCCGAATGATTGGCAGCAGTCTTCTATCAATTTTAAATGATGTTGTTCGCACAGTTCGACAATGCGAGCCATATCGGCAGGTTGTCCGAATAAATGCACAGGCATGATGGCGCGGGTGTTGGGCGTAATCGCGGCGGCGATGGCATCGGGGCAGATGTTGAAGGTTTTAGGATCAATATCAACAAATACGGGGATTGCGCCGACGTATTTAATCGCTTCGGCGGTGGCGATAAAGGTAAATGAGGTGGTAATCACTTCATCACCTGCGCCGATACCTTCGGCAATCAGCGCAAGATGCAGCGCGTCTGTGCCTGAGGCAACACCGATTGCGTGTTTTACGCCCAAATATTCAGCAGTTTCCCGTTCAAATGCGGCAACATTAGGGCCCAGAATAAAAGAACAGTTTTCGATTGTTTCAGCTAAGCCGCGCTCCACTTCGTCTTTAATTTCAACGTATTGCGCTTTGAGGTTGACCATTGGGATCATGTTGTTGCCTTGTGTTTAGTTCATTGTTTAGAAATACAAACCGAGTGCGCCAAGTTTGTAGACCTGCGAGGTCTTTAAGACCTCGCAGGTCTTTGTTGTATATGTCAGATTACTGGATTTATACGCCCGTTTATTTGTCGCCCAATAGTTGGGTAATTTGTATCGCAGTGGCTAATGCGCGTCTGCCTGCTACACCTGATACTAACGGATTGTCGCCCGTGTGTATGCAGTTGACGAAGTGTTTAATTTCTTCCAGCAGCGCGTCGGCACTATCAAAAGTAGATTCTTCGCTGATAATTTCAGGCACACCCGGAAACATTTCTTTCGTGCCTGTTTGGTATTTGCTCAGGATGCGGTTTTGAAAATCCACGGAAATATACGAACTGGGACGGAACAGCCGCATTTTACGTTCCATTTTCATGCTGATACGACTGGCGGTGACGTTCGCTACGCAACCGTTTTTAAAAGTCAACCGCGCGTTGGCAATGTCCGTGCCTTGCGTCAAAACAGGCGTACCACTGGCATCTATGCGGTCAATTTCAGAATCAACCAACGCCAGAATAATATCAATATCATGAATCATTAAATCCAGCACCACGCTGACATCATTAGCGCGGGGATTAAACGGTGACAAGCGGTGCGATTCAATGAACAACGGTTTTTCTTCTTTATCCAGCCCTAACACGGCAGGATTAAAGCGTTCTAAATGCCCGACTTGCAGAATCAGGTTTTTGGCGGCGGCAATGGTGATAAGTTCATCGGCTTCGGCAACGGTCACAGTGATGGGTTTTTCCACCAGCACATGAACACCCGCATTGAGAAAATCTTTCGCGACTTGGTGATGTAATGTGGTCGGAACAACAATGCTCACCGCATCGACAATGTTTAGTAACGAACTGTAATCGGTCAGAGCCTCTGCCCCGTGTTTGTCCGCAACGGCTTGCGCGGCTTCTTGATTAATATCCACCACGGCGACTAATTCACAGTCAGGCAGCAGTGCGTATTTTTCTGCGTGGAATTTACCGAGATAACCCGTGCCGATAACGGCGCATTTTAGTTTTTTCATTAGTATGGCTTCGATTGCTTGGTATTTAGGGACATTTTACACAAAATCGGGCGGTTCATCATTTCTCGTTCCCACGCGCACCGTGTGGGGACTTGATATGACTGCCAGTCATTTAAAGGACTGGCAGTCATTCAGTCAAAAAATGCTAGAATCGCCTTTTTAATCCTATTCCTTATTTAATAAACCATGACTGATACCGATTGGAACGATTATTCCCTAGAAACCCAAGCTATCCGCGCTGGTCATCGCCGCACCCATGAAGATGAACACAGCATTCCTATTTTTGCCACCTCCAGCTATGTGTTCAAAAGTGCGGAAGAAGCCTCGTTACGCTTTACGGGCAAAATAGCGGGCAATATTTATTCGCGTTTTACCAATCCCACGGTGGATGCGTTTCAACAACGCTTGGCATTGATGGAAAAAGGCGAACGCTGTTTGGCGTTTGCATCAGGGATGGCGGCGATTATGGCGGTCGGTATGGGCTTATTAAAAGCAGGCGATCATGTGGTGTGTTCACGCGGCGTGTTTGGCAATACGGTGATACTGTTTACTAATTATTTCAGCAAATTCGGCGTGGAAACCGATTTTGTCGATTTGATTGATACGGCGGCGTGGGAAGCGGCAATTAAACCCAATACACGGTTTTTATTTTTAGAAACGCCGTCTAATCCGCTGGTAGAAATTGCTGATATTCAAGCCTTAGCCGATATTGCCCACGCGCATGAGTGTTTGCTGATTGTGGATAACTGTTTTTGTACCCCTGCGCTGCAAAAGCCGCTGGAATTGGGCGCGGATATTGTCGTGCATTCAGCGACTAAATACATTGATGGGCAAGGACGCTGTGTCGGCGGCGCGGTGGTTGCCAGTGAAGAAATTATCGAAAAGTTTATTTATCCCTACTTACGCACAGGCGGCGCGACCATGAGTCCGTTTAATGCGTGGGTCTTTTTGTCAGGTCTGGAAACCTTGGCTATTCGCATGAAAGCGCATTGTGACAGCGCGTTTGAACTGGCGCAGTGGTTGGAGCAACAGCCCAGCGTGGCGAAAGTGCATTACGCAGGTTTGCCATCTCATGCGCAACATGAACTTGCCAAACGCCAGCAAAGTCACTTCGGCGGCATCGTCAGTTTTGAATTAACAGGCGGCAAAGACGCGGCGTGGCGATTGATTGATGCCACGCGCATGATTTCCATTACGGCTAATTTGGGCGACGTTAAAACCACGATTACCCATCCTGCGACTACTACGCACGGACGTTTAACGCCTGAATTACGCGCTAAAGCGGGCATTAAAGATGGTTTGGTGCGTATTTCGGTGGGTCTGGAAAATCTGGACGATATTAAGAACGATTTGTTGCGTGGTTTGTAAATATAAAACCTAGTTCCCACGCGCTGCGTGGGAATTCATTCAGACCGCGCTGCGGTCTGTGCAACGCGGCGCGTTGCCACTGCATTCCCACGCAGCGCGTAGGAACGAGAATCTGCTTATGAATATTGATGTGTTGTGTGTCGGTCATGCCTCTTATGATTTAGTGTTTTCAGTTGACCATCATCCTAGCAACAATGAAAAAACGGTTGCCGATAGTTTTATTGCCTGTGGCGGCGGCCCTGCGGCGAACGCGGCGGTGATGGTGGCAAAACTGGGCTTGTCTGCGGCATTTGCTGGGTATTTGGGGCGTGATGTGCATGGAGAACTGCACGTTCAGGAATTGCTGGCGCACGGTGTGAATACCCAGTGCGTGGTGCGTGGCGATTCGCCTACGCCGTTATCTACCGTCATCGTTAAACCCGACGGAAACCGCGCGTTAATCAATTACAAAGGCGATACCAAACCGTTAGCGGCGGGTTCAATGGATTTTTCCGTATTGAATCCGAAAGTGATTTTATTCGATGGGCATGAGCCGCATATTTCTGTGCCGTTAGCTGAACACGCCCGCAACACAGGCATTGTTACGATGTTGGATGCAGGGTCGGTGCATGACGGCACATTAGCACTGATGGGCTTGGTGGATTATCTGGTGTGTTCGGAAAAATTCGCCCTGCAATTGAAAGGTGATGAACACACCGCGTTAGCTTATTTAGCAACGCTCGCGCCTTATGTGGTTATCACATTGGGTGAACACGGTTTGATTTGGCAACACGGTACAGAAAACGGCGCGTTACCTGCGTTGGCAATTAATGCAGTTGATACCACAGGCGCGGGTGATGCGTTTCATGGTGCGTTTGCGGCAGGCATAGCGGCAGGGTTGGAGTGGTTGACGGTGTTGCGTTATGCCAGTGTGGCGGGGTCGTTGTGTTGTACCAAAATGGGGGCGCGGTTGGGATTGCCATCGAAAGAGGAGCATGAAACTATTTATAAACAGGAAACTAAGCTATGAAATTTATTTTACGACTCATCCCAATTGCCATAATTATGGTTTTATTCTTTAGAATTTCTGAGGTAACGCTACCGCTACCAACTCAAATGTTCAACGCGGCATCAAAGCATACTCCCAGTGGCACACCAGTCATCCAACTTCAAAACCACGCGCCTAATTTTATTGGACTCACTACTAGGCTCATAGATGGTAAGCCTTTGGTGACCAGTGAAACTAAAACGGCAATCTCCGTCCCATCTCAACAAATATTTTCCGAACAAGAAGCGCAAAAAAAAGCAATCAAATACAAAGCCTATTATCACAAACCAGAAAGATGCGACCCACCCAGCACTCATGAAATACGGGTGGCGTGTGTTAATGAAAATATGCGGGCTAAAGCTAAATTTGAAGAACTGTACCAACAAGGAAAACTCTGATTCATGTAGTATTCAGCCAATAATCTGTATTCTTAAATCCACATCCATAACACAGGTTCATCCATGAAATTAATACTACAAATCGCCTTGGGCGTAACGCTGGGCATTATGTTGAGTGTTGGCATTTTATTAAGCGGGGCTATGCTGGTATTTGTTGCAGGTTCGCCTTCAACGCATCTGTTCAGTAAGGTATTACAACCTGTTGAGCAGCCATTGGTTAAGCTACCCGAATTACCTGCGATACCCGCACCAAGCACTGTACAACCCACTATTCAAGCCGTTCCCAGCCCAGCCGTCAGCACGCAATCCGCCGAAGAACTTGCCGCGCAACAGCAACAAGATGCCGCACACGCAGAGAAACTGAAAAAAGACGCGCTGTTTAAAGGCTGGTATAAAAAACCGCAAGAATGTAATTCACCTAACGATTACGGTCATGCGACCCTGATAAAATGCGGCAATGAGTATTCACGCGCCCGCATCAAGTTTGAAGAATTGTACCTACAAGGCAAAATCAAAAATTAACCACTAAACGCACACCAAATAATCTGGGGGCACTGGGGGTACGCCGCGCACATTGTCGATTTTGAAAGTGTAATAACGGGTATCGGTGATATTTTTCACAAACAGATAAATACTGTAATTTTTTTGCTCATAACCCAGCCGACTTTGCGTTTCTTAAATAATCTCTGAAAAAACACACACTTTATTTCGACCCTGATTTTTAGCCTGATATAACGCTTTATCGGCTATTTCAATAAATTCTGTGACATTATGTTCAGTCGTGGGAATAATGCAATTTATACCTAAACTTAAAGTAACATAACTGGCAACTGAAGATTTTTCATGCAATATATTTAAATCACGCACGACTTGACAAACTTGTTCACTTATTCTAATTGCACCATTGATATTGGTATTAGGTAAAATTACGCCAAACTCTTCACCGCCATAACGTGCGACTAAATCCATTGGGCGTTTTGGAACATTGTCCATTACTTGTGCGATTTGTTTTAAACAATCATCGCCGCCCTGATGACCATAAGTATCGTTATATTGTTTAAAAAAATCTATATCACAAAGCAATAACGCAATAGACTGTTGCTCACGCACGGCACGCTGCCATTCTTGCGCTAAATAATGATCAAAATGACGGCGATTGGAAATTTGTGTCAATCCATCTAAAACCGTTTGTTTATATAATTTTTGATTGGCAATTTCTAAGGCCTGATTAGCCAATTGTAATTGTTGCTGCAATCTAGTTATACTTAAATGAACTTCAATACGCGCTAATACCTCTTCTAGTTGAAAAGGCTTAGTAATATAATCGACACCACCCATCTCAAATCCTTTTAGTTTATCGGCTGTTTCCATTAAAGCACTGGCAAAAATAACAGGAATAGCTTTCGTAGTTGATTCAAGTTTTAATCGTCTGCACGTTTCATAACCATCTATATTTGGCATCAGCACATCCAATATAATAATATCAGGCTGTTTTCTTATCGCAATTTCAATGCCACTTTCGCCATCTTTTTTAACTAATACCTCTGCTCCCATATTATTTAGATAATCGTATAAAACAGCTAAATTAGTATGATTATCATCAATCACTAACACCGTTGAATTTTGTATATAATTTATTGCCATGATTTTTCCTGTTGACAGTAATTAATAAACTGACAAATTTCTTTATCTTGATACGTTTGTGACATCTGCCGCATTTTTTTTACAAACAACGGATATTGAATCGTTAAATCATCCAGTTTTTTATTAAATTTAACAAAATCACCATCTTGAGCCCATTCATATAGCAAGGCTAACGCTTCTGATTCAGGTATTAGTAATCCATTAAAAATCTCATTATCATTTTCTGAAATATTATTTGTGTTATTATCATAAATCCACTTAATATTTAATTGATTTTCTAATGCGTTAAATAACTTATTTAGTTGAATGGGTTTTTCTAATGCGGCATCAAACTTATATTCATTGCGGCTAGCTTCGGATTTTAAATCAGGACTGGCTGAAATAGAAACTACTTTAAGATGATGTAAATTTTTGTCTTGTCGTAAAGTGCGCATCATCTCAAAGCCGCTCATCACTGGCATAATTAAATCTGTAATAATTAAATCAGGCCGAATACCGGCTATTTTTTCCAACGTGTCGCGCCCATCATTTGCCTCCATTATTTCAAACCCTAATGGCGTGAGCAGGCTTGTTAATACCAAGCGATTACCTGTAATATCATCAACAATTAAAATGTGTTGGCGTTTACCTTGATAGCCAATAATTTGATGAGAAGAGAATAATTGTTTATTGTTATTAAAGTCATTTAATTGAATATCATCAGCAAGTGGTAATGTTAAATCAAACCAAAACATACTGCCTTGCCCTATATGGCTTTTTACTTGTAAATTGCCTCCCATCAATTGCACCAATTTATAGCTAATGGCAAGCCCTAAGCCTGTACCTTCGATTTTGCGGCTTTTTTCACCTACCTGTTTAAATGCTTCAAAAATATCCGACAAATCGGATTCGGCAATCCCTATGCCACTATCTATAACGGCAAAGAGACACTTTATTGACTGTGCATTTTGCTTAAGGACTTGTACTTGCAAAGTAACTTCGCCCTCATCAGTAAATTTTACTGCGTTATTCAGTAAGTTTAATAGAATTTGAGTTAATTTTTTTTCATCACCTATTACCCGAAATGGCAAATTAGGCATTATATTTAACTTTAGCGATATGTTTTTTGTTTCGCTTTCACGTCAATAATGGCACACAGACTGACTAGCATTTCTGCTAAATTGAAATCACTTAAATTCAACTCCATTTTTTGCGCTTCTATTTTTGATATATTTAAAATATCATTAATTAAGTTTAATAAGTGTGTGCCGCTGCGCTCAATAATATTTAAACCTGTTTCTGCCTGTTTAAACTGCATGATATTTTTATCAAGTTTTAAAATTTGTGCATAACCTAAAATGCCATTTAACGGTGTGCGTAATTCATGATTCATATTTGTTAAAAAAATACTTTTTGCCTTGTTGGCGAATTCAGATTTTTCTTTGGCTAATTCCAGTTCAATCGTACGCTCTTTTACCTGTTTTTCTAAAATTATATTTTGTCCAATAATTAAATTATTTTTTTCATCCAATGCTTTTTCACGCTCTTCAATAATAATATTAATTTTATCCATTAACGCTAAAGATAGAAAAGAGCTTAAAATAATAAACTTCACTAGATTAACCTCATCACTTAACAAGTATTGCGTTACTTTATTGATAGGAAATAAATTAAGGCGCACTGTAATACCGAATATAATTTGTAACATAGGTGCTAACCATGCTAAAACAAAATAACGCGCAGGTCGATAACCTTTATACCAATGCAAGACTCCCATTATTAAGGAGGTAATGCTTGCAAATATAAAAATTAAACTGACAATAATAACTGTAACCGTATAATTATTTGAAATAATAAAAAATACAAATAAAAACAATAGTATAATTATTTGCAATTTATTTATTTTATATAAAAACTTATTTCGCCGCTTATCATTTAAAAGTTTATCAGTGAAATTAATAAACATTATTATTGAAATAATTATATTGACTGGAATTGAAAAGCGATTAAACTGCGGGTTTTCATTCCAAATATATTGTGCCGCTGATCCATTCAGCGAGCATAGAAGTAGTATGCTGCTTAAATTAAATAATATATAATATAAATAACTACTTTCTTTAAAGGTTATCCAGAGAAAAATATTGTAAAAACTAATTAATACAAAATACCCATAAATCCCTCCCAAAATAAGTTGTTGCCAAGAAATTTTTTCTATTAAGTCAGTTAATGAGTAGATATTCAGTGCAATAAAAATCGTTGATTCCGATTGAAAGCGCATATAAAAAGTTTTACTTTCATCTGCTATCAGTGGTACGGTGAAAATAAAATTTGAATAAGGCAATTCATGACTGGAGAATGGATAATAACTACCTGTTCTTTTGCAACTAAATGTTTTATTTCCTGTATCAGGCGTACAAAAATCAATATGCTGCATATTGGGGTAAGGTAAATACAAATACCATTTATCAATTTTCTTTGCCTCATTGGTTATTTTAAATCTTACCCAATAAGCAGAGTGTGTATAACCATAAGTCGCTAATGTTGTTTTAACAGGTGAAAACCGCTGAGTAACATCATCTTTTATCACATCGGTTATTGTTAATTCTCCTGTTTTATCTTCTAAAACATCAAAATTTAAATAATAGCTTTGTTGTTCATCCGTTAAGCTAAGCCATGAACCTGCATAACTAGAAACAGGAAATAACCCCCATAATAAGAAAAATATTAAAATATTATTCATGTTTTGGTAATTCTAAAAACTGAGTGATTAAGTTGATGTTCATAAGTTTTTTATTATTGCACACTATTGTGGGAGCGGCTTTAACGGAGAAAATCATGGCTAATAACACGCCTGAAAATGTTAACAACCATTGAGTTGATTACTTAGCGTGCCAACTAACGTTGATGAATAAACCCATGAAAATGAGTGCTAGGTTTGAAGAATTGTGAATCTAAAAATTAACCGCTAAACGCACACCGACCATTCTAGGATCGCTGGGTGTGCCGCGTATATTGTCGGTTTTAAAAGTGTAATAACGGGTATCGGTGATATTTTTGGCAAACAGATACACACTGTAATTTTTTTGCTCATAACCTACCCGCAGATTAGCCAGTGCGTAAGCATCCTGACGCATAATTGCGGCGTTGGTTTCATCAAAAAACGTTCTGCCTGTCCACACACCTTCTGCGCGGGCAAAATAACCGCGCGGGTGTTTGTATTGCAACGCAAGCAGTCCCGTTAATTCAGGCACAAATGGCGCGAGTTTACCCGCATAATTAATGTTAGTAATGGGGTCGCGGTACTCATCAAATTGGGTGTGCGTGTAACCGAAATTACCGTCCAGACTGAGATTTTCCATCAGTTGCGCTTGGGTTTCGACTTCAAATCCCACGCTGTGCGCTTTGGGCGCGTTGACAATGGCATAATCGGTTTGAGTAAAAAACCGCTCAAGCTGATAATTTTCAATCGCGTAATAAAAACCTGCCACATTGAGTTTAAGCCGCTCATCCAGCCAGTGGCTTTTAATGCCCAGTTCGTTATGCCAAAGCCGCTCTTGTTTATAATGCGATAAGTTGTCGATGATATTGGCAATGGTATAACCTGATGGTTTATAAGATAAACCTGTACCCACATACAGCAGGGCATTGTCTGACAGGGTCACATCCACGCCGACTTGCGGGCTGACAAACACCGAACCTTGATTCTGGTCATAAGGTAGTTTTTTACCGTTGGACAAGACAGTATTGGCATTAATGACATTGCGCACATAATCGACGCGCATATCCATATAGGGTTTGACCGTTTTAACACCCTGATAGACTAATTTGCCGAACAGCGCATAATTATCGGTATCGCGTTTTTTCTGCTCAATGTGATTATTATTGCCTAACAGCGTGGTGTCCGTGACGCTGTGGCGGTCGATATTGGTATAAAACAAACCTGTGTGCCACAACCAATCAGTGTGCTGGTCTTTAGGGCGCAAGCGTACTTCTTGTGTCCATGCCGTTTCGGTCGCATTTTGGGTGCGCGTGTATTGCGTAGGTGTTAGGTTTAAATCTGTCACACGCGGATTCATTTGCCAACTCTGCCGATTGCTCACCGATAATAATTCATAATTATCGGTGTTATAGGCAATGCGGATAGCTTCGCTATTAGATTGTTGTTTCAGTTGTTCAGCCGCTTCAGAGCGCGTAGTGTACCTATCGGGCGAATCTAAACGGGAAAACCGAGCAGAGCCATAATTATAATGTTCTTTATTCGCAGTAAAACGCACATCCCATGCTTTATTAGGAGTCCATTTTAAGGCGGCACGACCGCTAAAATTGGTTTGATTATCGGGTGTGGTATTTAAATAACTGTTATACAAAAATCCATCACGCTGTTGAAATTCACCGCTGAGATTAAAATACAGTTGATCTTTAATTAATGCCCCCGAACTATTGGCGGTGACTTGGTGCTGATTGTAATTCGCCAATTCCAGCGCAACGCCGGCGTGCAACTCGTTTACAGGCTGCTTGGTTTTAATATCAATCGCACCCGCATAGGCATTTTTGCCGAACCGTGCAGGCTGTGAACTGCGATACACATCGAGACTATCAATCGCAACCAACCGCCCCATTGCCGCCATTGAACTGCTATAAGGCACATCATCCACATAAATCACTACCGCTGGCGCACTGAACAGC
Source organism: Methylococcales bacterium (assembly GCA_030654015.1). Classification (GTDB taxonomy): domain Bacteria; phylum Pseudomonadota; class Gammaproteobacteria; order Methylococcales; family Methylomonadaceae; genus UBA4132. The sequence goes on from JAURYI010000120.1 coordinate 11,460, forward strand.
GCGGTATTGCTCAAGCCGCGCACACTGATCTTTTGCCCATAAGAACCCACGCCATCATTGGTTAAATGCAAATTAGCAATTTGTTGGCTGACTTGTTCGAGATTATTAAGATCGCGTTCAACAAGTTCTAATTGATAAAACTCATTTTTACTAACAGGCTCAGTATTAAATGATGGCGCAGTTAAAGGCTTATCAGATACCGTCATAGTATCCAGATCAGTAATTGCCTGTACCGCTAGTGTTGCTGTTGAAAATAAATAACACGTTAAAAACAACAGCGGTTTATGTTTCATGATTTTTGAATAATAGGTATTGAAATGAAAGAAAAAACCATGCAACTTTATCAAGGCTATTTACACATTACACATTTCTGAATGGAAAATACATACTTGATTTCTGTCTTGTGTTTTAGCTTGATATAAAGCGTGATCGGCATAATTAATCAACTCATCAAAATTGTGACTGTCTTTTTTTACTGTAAATACCGATACTAATCGTACAGCGTAATTCTGGAAATAGTACCTATTAAAAAACTTAATGAAATACCTGTTGCTATTAAAAAATTGACTGCGGAAAATAAATATACACCATTAAACGTCAATGACAGTTTACGCGCAAACACCATCATACTGATGCTATAAATAAAGATAAAACCCGTGCAAATGAAAAAAACAGTATGAATATCAAGTGATTGCATTGAAGTCCTTTTGAATAAAAACACACACCCGATTTCTACCTTGAGATTTAGCTTGATACAAGGCTTGATCGGCATAACCGACTAATTCATCAAAATTATCATTGTCTCCACTGCAAATGCCAAAGCTACTGGTGAAGTGCAAGCCCTGTTGCTCTGAAAATGTCTGTTGTTCACACGCACTGCGGATTTTATCAGCAACCACTACTGCCTCCTGAGCATTAACAATCGGCAACATAATTAAAAACTCTTCACCACCCCAACGGACACAAATATCGGTACTGCGCGTTGATGCTTTTATTATTTCGGCAAACTTCTTAATGACAATATCTCCAACAGGATGACCATACCGATCATTAATTAATTTAAAGTTATCAATATCGCCCATTATCACCGCTAATGGTCTGTTTAAAACAGGATTATTTTGTAAAGCATGATCCAATCCGCGTCGATTATAAAGCGTCGTTAAAATATCCTGATGTGATGATTGGGTTACTTTTTTAATTAATTGTTCAGTTGCAATCAATACAATACAAAAATCCAGCGTCGCAACATATAACATCAACACAATAATCATCATTGAGTGCATCCATCCCCCTTGCAGCTTATAAGGAGGAAATGGATCGCCCATTAAAATAAAGACAATCCAAACTGCAAGCAGCAGTGAAAAAACACCCGCAATAACTATCAAGGGCGTATAGATTGTTTGTTGTGTTTGTTTTTGAAAACGATAAATAGTCGTTGCGATTAATAAAAACTGCAAGCAATTAAATTCATTTAATACTGTCACTCTAATACTGGTATCGGGAATAATATAAGTAAACACACAAAATAAACTGATTGCACCGATTAATAAAATTGCGGAGCGTAGAACTGGATTTTTCTTATACTCAATAAATTTAAGATGCGCATGGTAAGTTACATTACCCGATAGCATTATTAAACCGTTGCCTACAATAACTGACCAGAATATATCAATATATCCTCTTAAAAAAACTAATATAATACCTATTGCCGTTAAAAAACTGGCTATGGCAAATAAATATATGCCATTAAATGAAGAAGATACTTTACGCGCAAATGCAAGCGCACCAATGCTGTAAATGAATAGAAAACTGGTGCAAATAAAAAAAACGGTGCGGACATCGAGAAACGCCATCAGATTCCTTTATAAATAAAGCGTTTAAATATAAAATCAACCATACGCCACTACACTATTACGCCCATTATGTTTGGCTTTATACAGTGCGTCATCAGCGTGTTTTATCGCTTCATCAACCGTATTATCATTCGTGTCGAACATTTTCACGCCCAAACTAATTGTGCAGGCAATATCGACAATTTTATTTTTGGCGATTGCACTTCTGAGTTTTTCGGCAACTTCTATGGCTTTATCTCTGTTTGTATTGGGTAACACACACAAAAACTCCTCGCCACCCCAGCGTCCTAAAGTATCGGTTTTGCGTAGCTGGGTTTTTAAAATTTCTGTGACATCCTGCAATACTTTATCGCCTGTTTCATGCCCGTAATTATCATTAACTGTTTTAAAATGATCTATATCCAAGAGTATTAACGAACATACACTGTTATAACGTTTAAACTGATTGAATTGTTGCGTTAATACTTGTTGAATGGCGCGACGATTATAGATATTGGTTAAAAAGTCAATTTCAGCAGCATCGCGTAAATCCTGATAAAGCCGATGACTGACCATCATAATAAAACCGACATTGCGCAAATAACCGCTAATAAATACTGCCAGCAAAAAGCCGATATTGACAGGTTCATTTTCAATAGAAGAAGTCATCTGATAAACAATAATGGCATAGCAACGCGCAATAAATATCAGAATAATCAGTATAAGACTGAACAGTACAAAATACAGAGAGCTGGCAAAATTTGCATGGCGACGTTTCCACAGCCAGCAGCAGGCTGTGCTATAAAAAACGATACCATATATAGGCACTAATAGCGGATTAACAATACTGACACGGTTGACAATAACACCATAACTGGTCAGCGCAAAAAACAATAGCAAAACCCCGAATAACCACCGAAAATCAAAATCAAAGTTTAAAAATCGGGCAATGCCAAGAGAATAAAAATAACACGCCGATATTAAAAAATAGCCAGTACCCAGACGCAGAATGATACTGCTTGGAAAAAGTGAATATAGTGTTGAAGCAAAAAAACCGATTGCCGCACAAATCGCGCCCCACATATAAAGACGAATGCCTTTATATTGATTGGCTTGTAGAGCAAAAAAAGCAATGGTGATAGCGTATAAAAAGGAGCTGATGACCACCATCAACGACATGGTTTTAAAATCGAGCAACACGGTATTACTCCCTTAATTCGGATGAGCAGCCTTACATTCTAACTAGGATTTTAGCTTACACATAAGTTTTCAATCTTCAACCTGCCGTATTGTCAGAAACGCACGCTTTGCACTACTTTTGAACAGGCGTTTCTGACCTGCAACTTTATTGTTTCAACACCGCATCACAGGCTATCGGTAGAATCGGTTCAACCGGCTCAATTGGCGAGGGTGGCGGTTTTTTCGCTTCTGCGGTAAACCAAAATGCCAATTTTGCATCACAGCCGTCACCTTGCGGTAATGGGTCTTGGCTTTGGCATTCTTTGCTGTCAGCGGGGCATTTGAGGCGTACATGAAAATGGTCGTCATGCTTGTACCACGGACGGATTTTGCGCAACCAGTCACGTTTGCCGCCCGCTTGATTGCACAAGTGGCGTTTGATGCTCGGATTGACGAAAATTCTATCCACTTCGGGCATATTGGCGGCAAGTTCCAGTATTTGTTCATTGGCGATTGACCAGTGCCGTAAATCTATATCGTCAGAATGCCCGACTAAGACCGACGGCGCACTCCATTTTTCCCGCTCGGTATTGCTTAACGGGCGGGCATTGGCTTCGGGTGATAATAAAAACCACATATCAACATCCAGACCTGAGGTATGACTGCGGTGTCCGCTGACAGTGGGCCCGCCGCGTGGCTGCCCTAAATCGCCCACCAAAATTGTCCCCAGTTGTTGACTGTAGGCATTGTGTGCCAGATTTTCGATGAAGTTGATGAGCGTAGGATGCCCGTAAAAACGTTTGCGCGATAAACGCATGACCTGATAACCCGTGCCATCAACAGGCAAGCTGGCTGCTCCGCTTAAACAGCCTGCGGTATAACTGCCGATACTTTGCGCGACTCCCTGAGTGGGCTGAGTGATTTTTGCCCAGCGTTGCGCGACGACACCCGCCTGACACTCAGCAATAATGACTAATAATAAGCAGCCGATAAGAAATGGTTTGTTCAATGACAATACTCCCGCATTTAAATCCTGATAAAACCATTATTTTACCGTGTGTGGAGCGGGTATTGTTAGTAAATCGTCTGCTTTAGTGGACATACTGTTTATAGCGTAAGTAAAATGCTGTACGGAATCCATTCACATCCAACTCACACCTTGAGGAATACACCATGTTACAACGCGCATTTTTTACCACTGCTCTGCTCGCCGCCACTGTGTCTGTCTGTTCAGCAGGTACTATTACCAAAGGCGTTTGGTCGCCCACAGGTTGTGGCGCAGAACCTGCCGTGCCTGCGGTTAATCAAACAACGGTTGACGGCTATAACAAAAGCGTTAAAACCATCAATGAATGGCAACAAAAAATCGGTACTTACAGTGCCTGTATCGTTAAAGAAGCCAACGAAGATAATGCCAGTATTGCCAAAGCCGCTAATGAACGTCAGGCAAAATTACAGGCTCTGACCGAAAAAGTTCACGCAGATACTGATGCGGCTAAAGCTAAACTGGACGCTAAATAATCTGTATATTTCGTAGGTTGGGGTGAGGCACGAACCCCAACAAACTATCGCCTAAACGTTGGGGTTCGTACCTCACCCCAACCCATGTTTTAATCATTAATGAAAACACACCGCCTGCTTGAACTCTTTGCCAATCGTCGCCTCTTGCTCTGTATACTCACAGGATTTTCCTCAGGTCTGCCGTTATACATACTTATCAATCTGTTCGCCGCGTGGTTTCGTGATGCGGGTGTGGATTTAAAAACCATCGGCTTACTGACGCTGATACAACTGCCTTATACATGGAAATTTATCTGGTCGCCGCTGTGTGACAGGTACACGCTCAGCTTAGGACGGCGGCGCACTTGGATGTTAATGACGCAATTGGGTTTATTGGCGATTTTGCCTGTGTTCGGTTATTTTTCACCCAAAGAAGATTTGACGATTATTGTCGTGTTGGCGGTGCTGGTGGCTTTTTTATCTGCTACCCAAGACATTGCCATTGATGCCTTTAGACGTGAGTTATTACACGAAGCCGAGCAAGGTTTGGGCAGTGTGATTCATGTCAATGCCTACAAATTATCCAGTTTAGTTCCCGGTTCATTATCGTTGATACTCGCCGATCATTTGCCGTGGTCGCTGGTGTACGCAGTCACCGCATTGTTCATGTTGCCGGGGATTTTATTGACGCTCTCGGTACAAGAACCGCTGTATTCAGCCAACGCACCCAAAACCTTACGCTCCGCCATTGTCGAACCGTTCCATGATTTTTTTCACAGCCAAGGGGTAAAAAGTGCCTTAACCATCCTCGCCTTTATCTTCTTTTATAAATTGGGCGATTCGATGGCGAGCGCGTTACTGACACCGTTTTATTTAGACTTGGGATTCAGCAAAACCGAAATCGGCATCATTGCCAAAAATGCAGGGCTATGGTCAAGTATTGCAGGCGGGATTCTAGGCGGTGTGTGGATGGTTTATATCGGCATTCATCGCGCCTTGTGGGTGTTCGGCGTATTGCAAGCAGTGGTTATTTTAGGCTTTGCGTGGCTGACCACCGTTGAACACAGTTTAGGCAGTCTGGCGTTTGTGATTGCCACTGAAAGTTTCGGCATGGGACTCGGCACAGCGGCATTCGTCGCCTTTGTTGCCACCACCACCAATCCCGCCTACGCCGCTACGCAATTTGCCTTATTCACCAGCCTTGCCGCTACGCCGCGTTCCGTCGCTAATGCACTGGCGGGGTATTTTGTTGAAGGCGGCGATATTAGTTTGTTTGATGTGCAGTTATTACACATTCCCGCGTTAGGCTGGGCAAATTTTTATTATCTGTGTTTTGCGTTGACACTCCCCGGAATGTTACTGTTATTAAAAGTTGCACCGTGGCAAAGCGAGAACACAGCTCCATAAATACCGCCTAAGCAAGCAAGGCGATGATAGCAACTAGAAAGTCAAACGGCTATCAGACCTCCAATACCTATTTAACCGCTACCCGAATTATTTTAGTGCCCCATGAATACAAATAAAGTACGTTATCAAGCGATTGATTTTTTTCGCGGTTGCGGATTATTGATGATTTTCATTAACCATATTCCTAATAATCCGTGGTCGTGGTTTATGCCGACGTGGTTGGGTTTTACCGATGCCGCTGATTTATTTGTATTTTGTTCTGGTTTGGTGGTGGCAATTGCTTATGGGCGTTATTATGAAAATAAAGGCTATTGGCAAGGCGTTTTAAAAACATCAAGCCGCTGTTTTCAATTGTACATCGTGCATCTGAGTGTTATTTTAATTTACTTTGCATTGACTGTTCTTGCACAGTTTTTAACAGGTATTGATTATCCCGCAGGAGCGCACATGGATTATTTTTTTCGCGCACCGTTTGATGCGATAAAATACTTGCTTGAATTAAAATATATTCCCAATTATCTGGGTATTTTACCGATGTATATTATTATGCTGAGTATATTACCGATAATAATAGCGGTGTCACGCATTCATCGTTCACTGGTATTGATTATATCGCTGGCTATTTATAGTGCGATGTATCAATGGGATTTACATTTCATTGGCGACCCCGAAGCGGGATGGCCGTGGTTTTTTAATCCCTTCGGCTGGCAATTATTATTTTTTTTAGCCTATACCATCGGCGCAGGCTGGATACCTTATCCAAAAGAATCTAAACCCGTATTAATTGCGTGTATCGTGTTCTGTCTTATTGCCGCGCCGTTAAGTTATGACTTACTGCATGAATATGTTCCTTTTCTAGCCGATTGGCGAAAACTGATTCAACCCGCCCTGCATAAAACCCCTTGTGCGCCGTTACGCATTATTTATGCGTTGGCGGCGGCGTATATTTTGCGCTGGTGGTCAGTTAGACACAGTGATTTTTTTAATCAACGTTTTGCCAATTGGCTGACCATTACGGGGCAATATTCCTTACCCGTTTTTGCCACCAGTTCATTATTATCATTTATCGCCTTCGTTATTATTCAGGAAATCAATTCTGCCATGATTCCAACGCTGATAATTAATATCATCGGATGTTTATTATTAATCGGTCTGGCGCATATTTTGCATAAACGTAAACAAGCGGTTAATTATCGAAATTACCCTGAGATTGCACCTATTGATGCAACACAACATACTATATAAACCTGCGAGATTTTAAAAACCTCGCACCGCGTACGTTGGGTTTGTGTGCGTAGGCTGTGGGTGAGCTTGCGAACCTCAACAAAAACAATTAACTATGTGTAAATGTTGGGGTTCGTGCCTCACCCACAACCTACGTTAACCCAACGTACGCGGTGTCGTTGGCATCGTAGTTGTACAGCCAATCTCGTATGGAGTCATTACCGCGTACGTTGGGGTGAGGCACGAACCCCAACAATTCCCTAGGTAACAGGTAAGCATTACAAGGCAATGTTGAAGTTCGAGTTATTGAATTACTGGCGAGTGCGAGACTCTGTTGGGGTTCGCTTAAGGCTCACCCCAACGTACGCGGTGGGATTTTCTGTCATCGGAAGTAAATCAAATGCACTTATTATCTCTCTTAATTCTATATTTCAAGTCTTTTTAAATGCGATTGCCCTGCAATGTGTCCTGAAAAGTGTTGACACATCAACACATCAGTTTATGTCATACCTCTTCTACTCAACCGCCTTACAAAAATTTCTTTCAATGTTGGCCACATATCCTTTAGATGTTCCTGAGCATCGATAGAGCCTAATTGTGCTGACTGTAAAATTAGTGCCTCAACAACTGCAAGATGTAAATAGATTTCATTGCTTGGGATTTTCCCAAGGTATAACTGAGCTAAGGCATTACCTGCATCTACATCGCCGCTTATCATTCTTTGCATACAGTCAACAACTAACTTTTGGGTAATTTCATCTTCTGATAGTTCACTCATTTTTACAACCTTTTGCACATTCTTGAATACAAGCTATGTAAATTGCAGTTACCTGTTCCATACATTGTTTGTATCTTTTACTATTATATCCACGCATTGCGGCATCCGCTTTACACATAAATTGATTACGATCATATTCCAAATCACATTCTTTTTCGCATTCATTGGTATCTGTTTCCTTAGTGCGTAGGTTGTGGGTGAGCTTGCGAACCCCAACATTCATCGTGGTATGCGTTGGGGTTCGTACCTCGCCCACAACCTACGAGCTACGAGCTACGAGCTGATAATTTTTATATCACTACTTAACTATCCAAAACTTAGCAGGTTTATACCAACCGCTTACGCAACAACAGCTCATCATAATCAGGATGCACTAAACCCTCGACCACGCCGATTTGTTGAAAACCCTGCCGCTGATAAAATTGCAGGGCTTGCTGATTGAATGACGAGGTAAGCAACCACAGATTATTGTCATACTGACGCGCTTCGGTTTCTGCCCATTGCATAATATCCGCGCCGATACCCTGTCCGCGATAACTGTCCAGCAAGCCTAATAATTCAATATACGCACCGCGTAACCACGGGTAACGCAGGCAAATAACCCCCGCCAACTGTCCATCAACCCGCACCGCATAACGGTACAAATGGGTATCGTCACGCAGAAAATAATTTTTCAAGCCTGTCGCAGACACGTCCAAGGTCAACCACGGTTCACTCAACGCAAAAGCAACACTCAATAATTCGGCATCGGCGATGGATAACGAACGGGTCAGCTCACACGCCGCTAACGCAATGCTGGTTTTATTAAACGGCGGTTCACTCATGGCACGGGCTGTTCAGGTGCAGGTTGTACGGGTGCGGTTTCGACTGGCGTAGTTGCAGGTGTTGGTACTGGCTTGGGTTTTGGCTTGGGTTTAGGTTTTTTAATCCGCACCAAGCCATTGCCATATTGCGCGTCATAACCGACATTATCGCCGCGTCGCAATTCGTAACATTCATCCACCGCTTCAACTGTGCCAGCAGCGAGTAATTCGCTCACAGTAACAAACTCAAAACCTTTAGCGCGTAAGTCATCGACAATACGCGGCAGAGCGGCGGCTGTGCCACGTCCGCGTCCATTCGCATGAAAAATCACGATTGAACCCGCGCGGGTTTCACGGACAATCTGGCTGGGTTGTACGGTAATCGCAGGGTCGCCGCTGACCACATCCCATTGAATCGCGCTTAAGCCGTGCGCGTTGGTCGCCTGTAAAGATTCTGGGCTGCAAGTGCCGAACGGAAACCGTAACCCCGCAGGTTGCGGCGCGACTGTCGCCATCAAATCAGCTAAGCCTGCGGTATTGGCTTTGTCCTGTAAATTGTCGCGAATGCGTTCATATTCGGCTTGTGTCCAGACAATTTGTTGCTGTACCTCTTCGCCTTGCAACACGCGCAAATTGCCATGCGTCCAACTGTGATTGCCGATTTCAAACAACGGGTCTGCCATTAACTGCATGGTTTTTTCAGGGTGCGACTGCATCCATTTACCGCCTGCATAAAACGTGGCTTTCACTTTTTTATCGCGCAACGCATTAATCACGCCACGGTCATAACCCGCCACTTCATCGGCGCGTTCGCATAAATCAAAGGTCAGCGCGACCCATTTTTTATCACTGGGCAATTTAACGCGCCGTATGGAATTCAGGTATTCAGCTTTCAGCGGCGGTAAAGCGACATTCGGCTGGGTGCGGCTCGGCGGTGAAAAGTCGGGGGCGCGTAAGTAATGAATCTTCTCTTCACCCGCTTTACCCTGCAATTGCTCAGCCGTCCACAGCGTTAATAAACCTGTGGGTTGTGTGGCTGGTAGCGGTGTTATAACAGCGGATTCTGGTTTAGATTCAGCCGCTTCTGGCTTAGGCTCAGCCGCTTTTTTTTCGACACTGACGACTTTATCAGGCAACACCTTCAGGCTGGAAAAATCCACTTTCCACTGCTTGTCTACACGCTTAACCATCAACGTGGCTTCGGTGGTAGTCGGTTTTTTTTGTTCACGCAGTTGATAGACCACATTAAATTTTAAGACTGTTTTATCGGGCTGTTCCGCTACGATGCTGATTGAATCGCCCAATTGTAAACTGGCAATCGCCTGACAACGCTCCAGACTGTAACCCTCAGATAACGCCACCGCCTTGTCACACTCATGACTGGCAATCGCCTGATAAAACGTGCGTAGCGTTTCTGTAGGATTAAGACATCCCAACGCGGCTATTGATAACGCACCGCAAACCCATGTAAACATTCACTTCCTCTCATTCATCAATCTATAACAACAGCTATTTAAACAAACGCCGCTAAAATTCCACAATGTTTTTTACCCGCGCGGCTTATAATCCAAGCTCTACTGTTAATTATCAGGGGACACGTTATGTTAATCGGCTTACCTAAAGAAATTAAAGATAACGAAAATCGAGTCGCTATGACCGCAGGTGTAGTCAGGTCACTCATCCATCAAGGACATCAAGTGCGCGTCCAACGCGGCGCAGGTGTCGGCAGTTCAATTGCCGATGCCGAATATGAAGCCGCAGGCGCGGAACTGGTGGAAACCGCCGCCGAAGCGTGGGCGGCGCAGTTAGTCGTTAAAGTCAAAGAACCCATTGCCGCCGAATACGGTTATTTACGCGCCGATTTAATTTTGTTCACCTATCTGCATCTTGCATCGAATAAGGCACTGACCGACGCATTATTAACCGCAGGCACAACCGCAATTGCCTACGAAACCGTACAAACCAGCGGCGGGCAGTTGCCGTTATTGATACCGATGAGTGAAGTCGCAGGGCGTATGGCTCCGCTTGCCGGTGCGACCCATCTGCAAAAAAGCAACGGTGGATGTGGCGTATTAATCAGCGGTGTCCCTGGTGTTGCCCCTGCAAAAGTCGCTATTTTAGGCGCGGGCATCGTCGGCACCAATGCCGCGCGTATCGCCGTGGGCTTAGGTGCAGAAGTCACCATACTGGATATTAGCCATGAACGCTTGAAGTATTTGGATGATATTTATCGCGGGCAATTACAAACCCGTAGCAGCAACGAATACACCATCGAAGAAGCGGTGTATCAAGCCGATTTAGTCATCGGTGCGGTATTAATCACAGGCGGACGCGCACCGTGTTTAATTACCCGCGATATGTTGCAGAACATGAAAAAAGGCGCGGTCATCGTCGATGTCGCCGTCGATCAAGGCGGCTGTATCGAAACCACACGACCGACCACGCACAGCAATCCGACCTATGAAATCGACGGTATCGTGCATTATTGCGTCAGCAATATGCCGGGTGCAGTACCACGCACCAGCACCTTCGCGCTGAATAATCAAACCGCTTTATACACGCTGTTATTAGCCAACAACGGCTTAGACGCAGTGCGTAACAACCTCGCCTTACAACACGGACTGAATACCCATCGCGGCTTACTCACTCATATCGGCGTAGCCAATGCGTTTGCATTGCCTTACACCAATCCCGCCGAAGCATTAAGTTCATATCAATAACTACAACGCCACGCGATGTTCGACTTTTATTTTAAGGAGTTGAAGGCATGACGGCAGAAGCGTAAAGTTATTTTTGAGAAAAAGTAACGAAACGGAGAGCTGCCATGCCAATAGAAGACTTTATCATCACAGTTTATTGCTGTATAGCCGA
>JAURYI010000121.1 GCA_030654015.1 Methylococcales bacterium
TAACCAGCAGCGCGTCTAAAGTAACTCTCTTTGCTTCCGTTCAGCTTAGTCCGTCTATTATACAGACTGTTTTCATCCTGTCAACATTTATTTTTCATCCTTTTCAATCCGCTTTCAACTCAGTCACTTAATAATAAATTAAAACAAATGACCAATCCAAAAACCCGCCCATCCCAGACAACCCCACCACTCAAACTCCTGTTAGTGCCGTAGTGAGCTGGCTATTATAATCAACTGGAGTTTTTAGTCAAGCGTTTATTTTAAATTTGGTGATATTTCTCTTATGAAAATCCAGTTAGCTATACTCAGTGGCTTAATTATATGAACGTAAAATAGTAGCGAACCCACTAAACCAGCTTAGATTAGAAATCACTGGTTATTTATTCAGCAGAATTGCTAAGAAAAGTCGGTATTTGATGTACACACTGCTTATTGTGGATGTTAGCCTTTAAATCACTAACTCACCAGCTGTAGCTGGTAGTTGTTACGCGTTTAAATTTAGCTTGGTAGAGTTGAAATCAACTGCTTAATCAACTATTTGATAAAGTTCACTAGAATTGTTCACGCGATCGCGAAGTTCTTTGCCAGGTTTAAAATGTGGGACGTATTTTTCTGATAAGGCGACAGATTCGCCTGATTTTGGATTTCGTCCGACACGCGGTGGACGTTTATGCAAAGAAAAGCTACCAAAACCTCTAATTTCAATTCTTTCGCCAGAAGATAATGCTTGATTCATTTTTTCAATGATACATTTCACCGCTAGCTCCACATCTTTTAACGCCAGATGCGGCTGTTGTTTAGCAAGTGCCTCAATTAATTCAGATTTTGTCACATTGAACCCTATAAAAAAGAATAAAAAAAAGAGGGGCGCGAAAACGCAGCCCCTCCTCTCTTACGGTCTTTATTTTTCCATTTGTTTAAAGATGTCAGCAAAAGTTGGTGAACCAACTGTGGTTTGCTGTGTATGATCTTTAATTGTATGACTTTCTTCATCGTGATCTTTTGCTTTAATAGATAAAGAAATAGATTTGCTTTTCTTATCTACGCCGATGAATTTGGCTTCAACGGTGTCGCCTTCTTTCAGCAACGTGCGTGCATCTTCAACGCGATCACGTTGAATTTCAGAAGCGCGTAAATAACCTTCAACGTGGTCAGCTAAAGTAATAACCGCCCCTTTAGCGTCCACTTCTTTAACAGTACCGTTTACCAAGCTGCCTTTTTCGTGTTTAGCAAGGAAGTTTTGGAAAGGGTCTTGCTCTAATTGTTTGATACCTAAAGAGATACGTTCACGCTCAGAATCAACCGCTAAAATCACAGTTTCCAGTTCATCGCCTTTCTTGAATTCACGAACGGCGGCTTCGCCGTCTTCTGCCCAAGAAATGTCAGACATGTGTACCAAACCATCAATACCGCCATCCAATCCGATGAAGATACCGAAATCAGTGATTGATTTGATTTTGCCTGAGATTTTGTCGCCTTTGTTGTGTGTTGCAGCGAATTCATCCCAAGGATTGGCTTTACATTGTTTCATGCCTAATGAAATACGACGACGATCTTCGTCGATTTCCAAGACCATGATTTCAACTTCATCGCCTAATTGAACCAATTTAGATGGGTTGATGTTTTTGTTAGTCCAGTCCATTTCAGAAACGTGAACTAAACCTTCAACGCCTTCTTCAATTTCTACGAAACAACCGTAATCAGTCAAGTTGTTGACTTTACCGAATACGCGAGTGCCTGCTGGGTAACGACGGGCGATGTTTTGCCAAGGATCTTCACCCATTTGTTTCATACCTAATGAAACGCGGTTTTTATCTTTGTCGTATTTCAGGACTTTAACTTTAATTTCTTGACCAATTTCTACACACTCAGACGGATGACGTACACGTCTCCACGCCATATCAGTGATGTGTAACAGACCGTCAATACCACCTAAGTCGATAAACGCGCCGTAATCAGTTAAGTTTTTAACTACGCCTGTTACTGTCGCGCCTTCTTCCAACGTTTTCAGTAATTCTTCGCGCTCTGCACTGTATTCTTTTTCAACGACAGCACGACGTGACAACACAACGTTGTTACGTTTTTGGTCGATTTTGATGACTTTGAATTCTAAGTCGCGGTTTTCCAGGAACGTTGTGTCACGAATCGGACGCACGTCAACCAGCGAACCAGGTAAGAAGGCACGCAATGCGCCAACTGCAACCGTGAAACCGCCGCGTACTTTACCGTTGATTTGACCGATAATAGTGGCTTCTGTTTCAAATGCTTTTTCCAGTTCAGACCATGCTTTGTTTTTCTTAGCTTTGTCGCGGGAAAGAAGGGTAGCACCTAAACCATCTTCAAATAAATCAAGGGCAACTTCAATTTCGTCGCCAATCGCAACTTCTAATTCGCCATTGTTATTAAGAAATTGCCATTTTGGAATGACACCTTCTGATTTAGAGTGTGTACTGACGATGACCATGTCATTTTCAATATCAATGACAGTACCCATTAACATGGCACCAGGACTCATTTTGGTTCTGGTTAAACTTTCTTCAAGTAATTCAGCAAAGCTTTCGCTCATTTTCTTTTCCCAGACTTGCTAAAAATCGCACAAGTCTTAATATTTATTTAAAGTTAAAAAAAACCGCATGGTGATGCGGCAATAAAAAAATCCTTAACGGATTAAATTAAGCACTTCTTCAATCACAGCGTCTATGCTCATGTTTGAAGAATCAATATAAAGTGCGTTTTCAGCCATGGCTAAGGGTGCGGTAGCACGTTCACTATCACGGCGGTCACGCTCTTCAATATCGAGTGTCAAGCTGGAAAGATTAGCATCAATTCCTTTTTCTTTCAACTGTTTATATCGTCTTCGCGCTCTTTCCTCGGCACTCGCCGTTAAAAATACCTTGCTGGTTGCATCAGGAAAAACCACTGTTCCCATGTCCCGACCATCAGCAACTAAACCGGGGGATTGTCTAAAGTTTTGTTGCTTTTGTAATAACGCCTGTCTGACTTCTGGCAACACGGCAATAATAGATGCCGTATTACCTGTCGTTTCCAACCCCAATTGCGCGGTAATGTCTACACCGTTCAATTTAACAATCAGCTCATCACCACATTCAAACGCTAAATCCATGGTTTCTGCGACTTTCACAATTGCCGCTTCATCAGATAAATCAACGGTTTGTTGTAATAATGCAATCGCCAACGACCGATAAATTGAGCCGCTATCTAAATAATTCCAGCCCAATTTTTTGGCAACAAGACGGCTAATCGTGCCTTTACCCGCACCGCTAGGGCCATCAATCGTCAATACAGGAACAGTCATTACGATTCCTCGCACACTAAATCCAAGCCTAAACGCTTAACCAAATCTTTGAATTCAGGAAATGAGGTATTGACGTTGGCGCAATCCAGCACAGTAATCGGCGCACTTGCGCGTAAACCTGCAATAGAAAATGCCATTGCGATACGATGATCGCCGTGTGAAGTCACCGTGCCACCGCCAATATTGCCGCCGCCTTGAATAATCATGCCGTCTTCGGTTGGTACTGCGTCTACGCCTAAAATCTGCAAGCCGTCTGCCATTACTTGAATGCGGTCGGATTCTTTAACGCGCAATTCTTCCGCGCCGCTTAAACGGGTTTGCCCTTCGGCACAGGCTGCGGCAACAAATAACACGGGGAATTCATCAATCGCTAACGGAACTAAATGTTCTGGAATATCTATGCCTTTCAATTGGCTGGAACGCACACGCAAATCAGCTACAGGTTCACCGCCTACTTCGCGCTCGTTCAATACTTCAATATTCGCACCCATCAAACGCAAAATATCAATCACGCCCGTGCGCGTTGGATTAATGCCAACGTGTTTTAATAATAAATCTGAACCTTCGGCAATCGACGCGCCAACAAGGAAAAAAGCGGCTGAGGAAATATCGCTAGGTACATCAATATCGGCGGCGGTTAATTTGCCGTCAGCGGTGACAGTGACTTTACTGCCGTCTTGTTTCACAGGATAGGAAAAACCTGCCAACATCCGTTCTGTGTGGTCGCGGGTCGGTGCAGGTTCTGTGACGCTGGTTGCGCCTTGCGCGTACATACCCGCCAGAATTAAACAGGATTTAACTTGCGCACTTGCCATCGGCATAACGTAATCAATGCCGTTTAACTGCCCTGCTTTGCCTGTGATATATAATGGTGCAGTGCCTTTTTCGGTGGTTTTAATGTCCGCGCCCATCAACGCTAATGGCTCAGTGACGCGCTTCATTGGTCTGCCTGATAAGGATTTATCGCCTGTTAATACCGAATTAAACGGCTGACCTGCCAATAAACCGCTTAATAAACGCATGGACGTACCTGAATTGCCCAGATATAAATCGTTTTTCGGTGCTTTCAAGCCATGCTTACCGACACCGTGAATAGTCAGTTCGCCATTCACAGGGCCTTCAATTTCCACGCCCATATCGCGAAACGCCTGTAAAGTTGCCAAGGCATCTTCGGCTTCTAAAAAGCCTTTCACATGGGTGACACCTTCTGCCAGCGAACCCAGCATAATAGAGCGGTGCGACATGGATTTGTCACCGGGAACACGCGCTTCACCTTGTAACTTGCCGCCGTTTTGAATATGGAATGTAATTGATTTGGTCATAGTAGGCACTTCAAACTGATTAAGAAAACGTTGCCGCGCCGCATTGGCATAGGCGAACGTGGAGAAAAGTTGCTGGTAATCATCCTTCGCCAGCAAACCGTGTATTTTAGCCAATTCTGCGCGTAACTGCTCGATTAATGGCAGAATTTCCTGCTTATTTGCCGCACAAATATCTTTCCACATGGTGGGATCGCTGGAGGCTATGCGGGTAAAATCGCGAAAACCACCCGCTGCGTATTTGAATATCTCGGTTTGCTCGTCTTTATGTCCCAGCATATCGACTAAGGCAAACGCCAGAATATGCGGTAAATGGCTGGTAGCGGCAAGAATACTGTCGTGATGTTGCGCATCCATGACGGATACTAACGCGCCAAATCCTTGCCAGAATTGCTTGATTTTTTGTACTGCTTCCGCGTTGGTGTGGCTTGCGGGAGTAATAATCAGCCGTTTGTGGATAAATAAATCCACTAATGCCGCTTCAACGCCGCTTTGTTCTGCACCTGCAATCGGATGCGCGGGGACAACATTATCAGGAATATCACCAAATACCCGTTCAGCGGCGGCAAGTACGCTCACTTTGGTACTGCCGACATCGGTATAAATAGTGTCTGCTGACCAAACGGGTTTGAGTTGCTGAAAAATCGCTTCGATACTGGCAACAGGTGTGGCAATCAACACACAATCGGCATTGTGTACCGCGTGTTTAATGTCATCAATATAAAATTCATCAATCACACCGAGGTGTTTTGCGGTCTGTAAATTAACTACATCCTGCTCGCGTCCATAACCCACAATGTGGTGCGCCAAACCATTAGCGCGGGCGGCTTTGGCAACCGAACCGCCGATTAAGCCCACGCCGATAATGCACAGTTTATTAAACATTCTTCAATACGTCAGACAGGGCTTGTAAAAACACCGCATTCTCAGCGGGCGTACCGATGCTGATGCGCAAGTGATTGGGCATTTCATACACACCGACAGGACGCACAATCACGCCCTTGCGTAATAATTTGTCATACACCAGTTGCCCTGATTGTCTTAAATCGACGGAAACAAAATTGCCTGCGGAGGGAATCCATCTTAAGTCCAGTGTTTCAAAACCGTCGGTCAATTGCGCCATACCGTGGGTATTATTATCGACGGTTTTTTGTAAATGCTCGGCATCATCCAGTGCGGCAGTCGCGGCAACCAAGGCTAGGGAGTTATTATTAAACGGCTGACGCACTCGATTTAAAATATCGGCAATCTCAGGACTGGATAAACCATAACCAATGCGCAACGCCGCTAAACCGTAAGCCTTGGAAAAAGTGCGCGTGATGATTAAATTGGGGAATTTTTTCAGCCAATTGATGGAATTAACAGGCTTAACCTGACTGACAAACTCAAAATACGCTTCATCCAATACGCAGATTACGGACTCAGGCAACGCACCGATAAAAGCCTCCAAACTGGCTTGGTTTAATAATGTGCCAGTCGGATTATTAGGATTAGCAACAAATATCACCCGTGTTTTATAAGTCACTGCATCAAGCATAGCTTCCAAATCATGCCCATAATTCAGCGCAGGCACAACCACGCCCGTCGCGCCGACTGCTTGCGTGACAATCGGATAGACCGCAAAGGCGTGTTGTGAAAAAATCACTTCCAGTTCAGGCGTAACAAACGCACGGGCAATCAATTCCAGAATTTCATTTGAGCCATTGCCTAGCGTAATCTGCTCAGCATCCAGTCCATACCTATTAGCCAACGCATTTTTTAAATGAAAACCGCTGCCATCAGGATACAAACCCAATTCAGGCAATGCCGCTTGAATCGCCGCCAGTGCTTTTTGTCCAGCACCGAACGGATTTTCATTAGAAGCCAGTTTAACAATCTGCGTCAGACCCAGCTCACGCTCCAATTCTTCAATGGGCTTACCCGCTTTATAAGGAATAAGCTGTTGCACGCCCGCGACCGCAAGCGAATAAATGTTTGTGTTGTTCATAAGATGACGGATAAAAAGGGTGGCATTGTTAATTAAAATAGATAACAGGTCAAACTAGCGTTATTTATGTCTGGGTAATTGACTGCGGCATCATCCGAAAATACTACCAACGTTTTCCGTGCGTGTTGTGTAACGCATGGTTTGCTCAGTCATTACCTCACTGCCATTAAGTTAAGGATTTTTCCGTTCGCCCTGAGCCTGTCGAAGGGTGAATGGAAAAATCCGAAACCCCGAAGTTAAGCCGTTCATGGTTCGACAAGCTCACCACGAACGGCTTAACTTAATGGCA
>JAURYI010000126.1 GCA_030654015.1 Methylococcales bacterium
TACAAGCCGTGTGTGCCGTTATGCGCAAATTACTACACGCCATTTATGGTATGTTAAAAACAAATAAAACTTTTGAAGGGGCTAGATTTTATTCTTTGCCCCTCCAAGCTAATTCACACGCTATTTTGTGATTTTTTCAAATAGCGGACTTGCGTTTTAAGAGAGTATCTACGGACTATTAGCGCATCTTATCGCGTTTACGAGTTGATATTTTAAAACGCATAAATTAAACGCCCGTTTATAGACCATTGCTTATGTTTATTAAATGAAGAACCAGCACCTGTTTGAACACTGAGATTGTCTGATAAGTTAAAATGTAATTGCGGCACAGCATTTAAATGCCATTTTTTCTTATTAAATTCATTATTCATTTCTACACCAACAACGATATTTTCACCTAGATTATAAAACAAATTCAAATTTGTTAAACCCTGTAATTTTGTGCGTTTACTAATATCTTCGGTACGCAAACCTAACATATTCAAGGTACTCCATTTTTCATTAAAACGATAACCTGCAATGTATAGAAAATCAGCAGAATAACTGGCTTCTTTTATTACATAACGCCCTATGGCTTGCAAACCATGAATAAAATGATGACTACTGTCAGGTAATGTCCATTGAGTAGCCATTTTTATTTCTTCTAAATTTGAATACGAAAAAGGCAATTCAAGTTCAATAGCTAAACCATCATGAATCGCATATTCAATTTCAGGTGCCCAATCAAAATGTCCTTGATTGTTATAACGCGACAGGTTATTAATTTCAAATTCACCTTTAGTCGTGCCAAGTGGTCTAACTAAATCAAATACCATAGGTTCTGGAATATGTGGAAACTCACCGCTTAACGAACCATCGTTCTGATCAATATTATCATCGACACTCGCCATAACAGTTCTGTTAAATAATAAAGAGACCAACAATAAACTAAATAATAGACTATTATTGTTTTGATTTATTTGTTTTATATTCATGATTTTTATCTAAAAATTAATGTCTGAAGTCGGGTAGGGTGAGCAAGCGTCTTTTTGCTTGCCCACCAATTATGCCCATTTAGCCATGTAGGGTATGCTGTGCGTACCTTTTGGCAAGCGTAATTGTTATGGTACGCACAGCATCACTGCCATTAAGTTAAGGAAAATCCTAGCGGGGTGAAATGTTTGCCCCATTTAACATTTCACCCCTACGGGACTTGATTGTGTTTATATTTTGTTGCTACAAACATTTCACCGCTACGCGGTTACGGACAATCAGGCTTAACTTAATGGCATTGACGCACAGCGTACCATACCTAAATTAAAGCCCAAAACCTGTTTTGGACTCCAACACATCAAACGCTTTCCTGCCAGCCGAGTAGGGCACGCTGCGCGTACCTTTTGCATGAACGCACGTTGTGACATAGATTTAGTCACATTTTTGGTACGCACAGCGTACCCTACCCACCACATCAAATCATCACAGGCTCATTCGGCAATTCATCAAGATTATCCGCTGTGGCTGGAAAATGACGGACTAATAGCGCGGTAATGCGTTCAATACCCAGCAGTGAGCCGCGTTCAAAGTTGCCTTGACTGAATTCTGTTTGCATGGCGCGGGCGATTTCGTCCCATTTTGCTTGTGGGACGCGCTTGTTGATACCTCGGTCAGCGATAATTTGCACGGATTTGTCGGCTAAGAGCAGATAAATCAATACGCCGCTGTTGTCTTCGGTATCCCAGACACGCAAGTTGGAAAACAACTCCAACGCCCGTTGTCGTGCTGATAGGTCATTCCACACTTGCCGAGAACTGAGCGTGTTTTCAACGGCAAAACGCAATTCGCCGCTGTGTGTGGTTTCGGATTGGGCAATCGCGGTTTCAATCGCGGTGAGTGTTGCTTTAGGAAATAACACGCGCTGCCGCCACGGCGGTGTAAATGCGTGTTGTAACCAACGTTGAATTTTTTTTACCATGAGTCTGACGCGCCTCCGCCGCTAAAACCACCACCACCGCCGCCCCATGAACTGGAACTGCTGCCGCCACCACCACCGCTCCACGAGCCGCCGCTACCGCCGCCGCCCATATAAAACAGTTTAAGAAAGAAATACATTCCGATGCCCATAAAGACGGCGACCCCTATATCCAAGGCTAAAAATGAAGCCACACCTGCGCTGATTGCGCCGATACCGATGCTGGATGCTACCGCGCCGATGCCACTGCCCAACAGTGAAGAAAACAGCAAATCCACAACGACGCAACAGAAAAATAAAATAATCAGAAAGGTATCAAAACCCTCATCGGAGGTGTTGGCTGTCGGTGCGGGCAAGGTTTCGCCTTGAATCAAGCCGATTAATTGCGTGACCCCCGCATCAATACCACCCGCATAATCTTCGTTCTTAAAATACGGTTTCATGGTTTCGGCAAGTACCCGTTTGGCAATTGCGTCAGGAATCACTCCTTCCAAACCGCGCCCGACTTCCAGTCGCGATCTGTGGTCGTCTTTGGCGATAATCATAATCAGACCGTCATCGACATTTTTACGCCCGATTTTCCACGCATCGGCAACGCGAATGCTATATGCGGCAATGTCTTCTGGTTGGGTAGTCGGCAACAATAACACCGCAATCTGACTGCCTTTTTGGCTTTCAAAATCGGCGAGTTTGCTTTCCAGCGCGGTGATTTGTTCGGCGGTCAGTGTGCCTGTTAAATCAGTCACCCGCTGGGACAGGTTGGGGATGGCAACCTCTGCCCACAGCGTGGTCATAAACAACAGCAGGATGATACCGACTGTGTAACGTAAGTTAATTATCATGGTAATAATGCCTATTTAGGGACGGGCGCGGCATTAAAATCAACGGTTGGGGCGACGGAAATGGCTTTTTCATTTTCGACGGTGAAGCTGGGTTTGGTTTTGTAACCAAACATCATGGCGGTTAAATTGGATGGAAAGGAACGCACGGTGATGTTGTATTCTTTGACCGCTTGAATATAACGATTACGCGCGACGGTGATACGGTTTTCTGTGCCTTCCAGTTGTGCCTGTAAATCGCGGAACAGCCCATCGGCTTTGAGTTGCGGATAGTTTTCTGCAACAGCTAACAAGCGCGAAATGGCACTGGTCATTTGCCCTTGTGCGGCGATAAAGTTTTTAAACGCCTGTTCGTCATTGACTAATTCGGGCGTAGCTTGAATCGAGCCAACTTTGGCGCGGGCTTCGGTGACTTGTACTAATACGTCTTTTTCATGTGCGGCGTAACCTTTGACCACATTGACCAGATTAGGCGCTAAATCGGCACGGCGTTGGTATTGGTTTAATACTTCTGCCCATGAAGCGGTGATGGTTTCATCACTGGATTGTAAGGTGTTGTAACCACAGCCTGATAACAGCGTGATGATGAAGAAAGCGATAAGCGATTTAAACATGATAAAGCCCTTGAATTAAGTTGATGGCTGATTGAATGCAGGGTGAAACCTACTATTCAGATGACCATTATACATTGCATAGGCTATGAATGACTGGCAGTCATGTTTGATATAAATGGGGGATTAGTGTGCGATAAAGACCTGCTAGGTTTTTAAAACCTAGCAGGTCTGGCAACTTTATCTGTCATACGCAACTGACGGTATGCTACGCGGCAGATTCCGCATAAGTTTTACCAAAAATCAGTCCGTCGCGTAGCGTGGTGAGCGGGGTTTGTTGTTCCAGCAGTTCCTGATACCACGCGCCGTCTCTGGTATCGCCGTACAACACCGCGCCGATGAGTTTATCGTTTTTGAGTACCAGTTTTTTATAAATGCCTGACGCGGTATCGGAAAAAATCAGATTTTCCGAATGATCATTGCCCTGAAAATCACCGATAGAAAATAAATGAATACCTGTGACTTTGAGTTTAGTCGCCGCAGGTAGCGTGATGTATTCCGCTACGCCGTGCGCACTCAGATGATTGGCGCAGACTTTCGCCTGTTCAAACAAGGGCGCGACTAAGCCAAAGGTATCGCCGCGATGTTGAATACATTCACCGACGGCGTAAATACTCGGATCATAAGTTTGCAGGGTGTCATCAACGACAATGCCGCGCTCACAATACAGACCTGCCTGTTGCGCGAGGCTGATATTAGGGCGCACGCCGATTGCCATAATGAATAAATCACAGTCCAGTTCCGTGTCATCTGCAAAACGGACGCTCTTGATATGGTTCTGTTCATCACCCAGCAAACCGTTGAGTTTTGCCGCCATTTTAAATTTGATGCCTTTTTGTTCCAGCTCGGCTTGTAGCAATTGTCCCGCAGGTTTATCCAACTGGCGATTCAATAAATCGGCATGATTATGAATCACGGTGACATCCATACCGCGCAACACCAAGCCGTTTGCTGCTTCCAGACCTAATAAACCACCGCCTAACACCACGGCTTTTTTATGGCTGCGGCTATAATCCAGCATTTTATTGACATCGACAATATCGCGAAAACTAATCACGCCGTCTAAATCATTGCCAGCCACATCGGGTACGACGGCTTTTGATCCTGTGGCAATGAGCAAGCGATCGTAATCAGCGGTTGTGCCATCTTTGGTAATGACTTTTTGAATGCCGCGTTCAATGCTGATTACCGCTTTGGACGCGCCTGCATGGAGAGTGATATGGTTGTCGATATACCATTGACGGTCGTTAATCACGATGTCTTCAATGGTTTTATCACCCGCCAGCACCGCTGATAACATGATGCGGTTGTAGTTGCCGTAAGGTTCTGCACCGAATACGGTAATCTCGTAGTTATCAGGCGCGGCACTGAGCAGTTCTTCAATGGTACGCATTCCTGCCATACCGTTACCGATGACGACTAATTTTTGTTTTTTACTGTGCATGGTTTTACCTTAAACAACACTTTAAATCGCTGCGTGGGAACGAGAAACCTGCGAGCAACTGTGTTAAAAATCAAGCTAAATCTGGAAAATTTGGATGCCATTCAGACTGATGTTTAACCATTGAATTCAGGGTAATCAGCAGTTTTCTCATGCAGGCGGTGAGGGCGACTTTTTTGGGTTTACCG
>JAURYI010000128.1 GCA_030654015.1 Methylococcales bacterium
TGTTCGATTCATTCGCACGCTTAACCGCGTTTTCTTTAAACTCGGCAGTGTATTTTTGTTTCGCTTGGGTTGTCATATAAGTGCTCTCAGGTCTTTTCAGTAATTTTATAGAAAAGTGTCCTGTTTAGTGTAGCCACATCACTATCTACTCTAAAAGCTCTGTATCGTGAACTTCGCCGTATGGATGTCATTAAGTATGAAATTCCTTTGTTACCTATGCGAAAGTTAAAGCAAAAAAATACAGATCTGACTTATCTAACTAAAGAGCAGCTACTTAATTTGCTACAACAGGTCGATAACTCTACCAATGAGAGTTTGCCCTATGTTGTTAAAATAGCATTAGCCACGGGTGCTAGATGGTCTGAATGTGAAGGACTTACGCATGATAAACTAAAAAATAATGGCTTTTATTTTACCGATACAAAAAACGGTCAATCTAGGTTTGTGCCTGTATCGGATCAACTTTATCAGCTTGTTTGTGAGCGATTAAAACAATCTTCGTTTATTTCTTGCTATGCCGCTTTTAGAAGTGCCTACAATCGTACTCATTTGAAATCAAGAGGTCAATGCGCTCATATACTTCGCCATACATTCGCTAGTCATTTTGTTATGGCTGGTGGGAATTTAACGGCTTTACGTCAAATATTGGGGCATTCCTCGCTAACTGTCACCATGAAATACGCTCACCTTGCCCCTGATTATTTAAATCAAGCTGTCCAGTTGAATCCGTTGGAAAATTAGTGGTGTAGAAAGAATGTAGTAAGATTTTACTACAGGCATAAAAAAACCACTTGATTAGATAATCTAAGTGGTTGATTTGTTTTAACTTTGTGGTGGGTCGTGCGCGATTCGAACGCGCGACCATCGCATTAAAAGTGCGGTGCTCTACCGGCTGAGCTAACGACCCAACAAAGAAGACTTATTATAACGATTTTTACGGGTTGTGCAACACTTTTTTTAATTATTTTTGATAACGTGTGTTATCTGGAATGCCTGCTTCTATAAATCCTGCTTTTCTTAGGCGGCAGGCATCACATTCTCCACAGGCGCGTCCTTGTTCGTCGGCTGAGTAACAGGATACGGTTCTTTGGTAATCTACGCCTAAGGCAATGCCTGTTTTGATGATGTCGGCTTTGCTTAAATGTATCAACGGGGTGTGGATGGAAAAATGTGTGCCCTCTACACCTGCTTTGGTGGCCAGATTGGCCAGTTTTTGAAAGCTCTCGATAAATTCGGGGCGGCAATCAGGATAGCCTGAGTAATCAACGGCATTTACGCCTATAAAAATATCGTGCAGATGCAGCACTTCTGCCCAGCCTAAGGCAAATGATAAAAATATGGTGTTTCTGGCTGGGACGTAAGTAACGGGTATGCCTGCTTGCAGGGTATGCGGTACGGCAATGTGTTCGTCAGTTAAGGCTGAACCGCCTATTGAACCTAAGCCCAGTTTGATGATTTTATGGTCTGCTACCTGGTAATCTGCGGCAATTTTTGCGGCGGCGATTAATTCGGCGTTGTGCCGTTGCCCGTAGTCAAAACTGAGGGCGTAGCATTGAAAGCCTTGTTGTTTGGCAAGTGCGAGTACGGTAATGGAGTCTAGTCCGCCTGATAGCAGGACGATGGCTTTTTTTTGCATAGTATTTATTTACCTTGGGCATCATCCCAAAGCAGTTTATGAAGTTGAATTTGAAAACGAACGGGGAGTCTGTCGCTGAGAATTTTTTCAGCAAGTTCGGTTGGATTTTGCTGTCCCATAACGGGTGAAAATAAAATCTGAGACCGATTGAGCAGGTCGTATTCGGTTAATAGGGCTTTTGACCAGTGATAATCTTCATCGTTACCGATGACAAATTTAATTTGGTCGTGTGCGCTGAGATGGTCAATATTGGTGTAACGATTTTTGCTTACTTCGCCTGAGCTGGGGGTTTTTAAATCCATGACTTTAATGACGCGCGGGTCAACGGCAGATACATCGAGTGCGCCGCTGGTTTCTAGGGAAACGTTGTAACCTTTATCCAATAATTGCGTCATTAATGTAAGGCAAGCGGGTTGAGCTAATGGCTCGCCGCCTGTGACGGTGATGTATTTGCAACCGTATTGGTCAACTTCAGCCAAAATGTCGGCTAACGTCATTTTTTTGCCGCCTGTAAAGGCGTAAGCGGTGTCGCAATACACGCAACGTAACGGGCAACCTGTCAGGCGGATAAATACCGTGGGCAAGCCCACGGTATTGGATTCACCTTGTAAGGAGTAAAAAATTTCGGTAATGCGTAGTGAGTTTTCCATTACTTATTTAAGCTGAGCGAGTTTTCTTTCTGCCGAACGGGCGGCGGGGGTGTTGGCAAATTCACTGGTAACGCGCGTTAAATACTCACGCGCTTTGGCGACATTTTTTTGATCTGCTTCAATATAACCCAGCTTTAACAGGGCATCCGCTACTTTGGTACTGCTTGGGTATTTTTCCAGCACGGTGTTGAATGCTTGGCGTGCTGAGTCATTATCCAATTTAACGCGATACGCTTCACCTAACCAGTAATACGACATATCCGCATACCCGCCTGTTGGAAATTGGCTTTGATAGCTTTTGAATTGTTCGATTGATTGGTCAGTTTTGCCGCTTCTGAGCGCGGTATAAGCCTGTTGGTAGGCTTGTTTTTCACCGCCTGATGCTTGTACTTCGGGTGGCTTGGGTGCAGGTGGTCTGGGCGGTGTTTTAATGCCTGATTCCACAGGTATCGCAACAGGTGGCGCTGTTGTTTCGGCAACGCTACTGTCAGGTGCGCCTGATGGACTGCTGGAGGGTGCTGGAAGCACGTCTGATACGGGTGATTGTGTAGCAGATTCGGCAGCAGGATTAGTGTTGCCGCCTTTTTCCGCATTTTGCAGACGTTCATCAAAGTCAGAATACATGGTCGTTTGACTTTTTTTCAACTCAGAAATTTGATGTCCCTGCTCTTCTACTTTGCCTGTCAGTTGTTGCACTTCGGCTTGCAGTCTATCCAATCGCCCCATGAGTTCATACATAGCAGAGGATGAAGGCGCGGCAACAGGATTGGTCAGCGGCGCGGCAGTCGGATACGATGAATTGTCGATGACTGGCGGCAGCTCATCGGGGTTTGCCATTGCGCAACCGCACAAACACATTAATAGAAAACTGTACTTTTTCATGATGCTACCTTACATAAACAATTTCAACGCGGCGATTTTGTTCCCACGCGGATTCATCGCTGCCCATTGCCGCTGGCTTTTCTTCGCCATAACTCACGGTTTGCAGTTGACTGTCGGAAACGCCTTGGGCTTTCATCATGTTGGCAACGGAGCGGGCGCGTTGCTCACCTAAAGCAACGTTGTATTCACGCGAACCGCGTTCATCACTGTTGCCTTCCAAGATAATGTGAATGCTGGGATTGGCAACCAGATATTGCGCATGAGCATTGACCACTGGCACAAAATCAGGTTGTACGTCACTACTGTCTATCATGAAATAAATCACTTTAGCCTGTGGGCTGTTAGGGTCATTATATTCACCGCTACCCTCCCCCATGCCATTCATACCCGCTAAACCTTGCGCATTCATAACACCTGCGTTATTCAGACCATTAGTAGATGCGCCATTAACACTACCTACGCCTGTTTTCACCGTATCGGCAGCACTAATCGGTTTTTTATCATCACTACACGCAGTCAACAGGCTGGTGCTTATCAGTAAGGCAATTAATGTTTTATTCAATTTCATCTGCTACTTCCAAAAATAAGGGGTTTCGACCTGACAATTAAGGTACGGGCGACCACGCGGGTTCACGAACTTCACCGCTGTTAAAAACTAATTTCTGCTGCATTTTACCATCTAATGACACCGCCGATAAAAATCCTGCGCCACCTTTTCTGGACGCATATAAAATCATTGTGCCATTGGGAGCAAAGCTGGGCGACTCATCAGTAGGCCCTGAGGTAAGTACATTAATCGCACGACTCGCCATATCCATCACGCCGATACGGTAGTTATTGCCGTTACCATGCACCATCGCCAAATACTTACCGTCGGGTGAAAAACTGGCACGCGCATTGTAATCGCCCGTAAAGGTAATGCGTTGTTCATTACCGCCTTGGCTGGATGCCATATATAACTGCGGTTTGCCGCCTCTGCCTGAGGTAAAGACAATATTATTGCCATCAGGCGACCACGTTGGCTCGGTATCAATCGCTAAACTGTTGGTAATTTTGGTCAATGCGCGAGTGGCTAAATTCAACACATAAATATCAGGGCTGCCGTCTTTAGACAGCGTCAACGCTAAGCGTGTACTATCGGGAGACCACGCAGGCGCACCGTTAATACCCGCAAATTCAGCAACACGAGTACGCGCACCCGTCGCTAATGTCTGCACATAAATAGCGGCTCTTTTGCGTTCAAACGACACATACGCCATTTGCCGACCATCAGGCGACCACGAAGGCGACATAATCGGCTCATTGGAAGTTGCAATGGTTTGTGGATTCACCCCGTCAGCATCGGCAACTTGCAATTGGTATGTCCATTTTTTATTGCCCAGACTGTTGCTAGTGATATAAGCAATGCGTCCGCTGAATACGCCTTTTTTGCCCGTTAATTTTTCAAAAATCATGTCGCTGATAGTGTGCGCGGTTTTGCGCAAATCCGCCGCCGATGAGTTGATTTGATAACCCAACAATTGCTCGCCTTTGTAGACATCAAGCAATTGGAACTCAACACTGTATTGTCCGCCGTTATTGTTTACACGACCGATAGTCAGGTAATTCTGCCCGACACCTTTCCAGCTGTTAAAATCAACTTCCGCAGGTGTACTCGGACGGCTTGGCATCCCCTGCTCTGCCATCATTTTAAAATAACCGCTACGCTCTAAATCGGCATTGATGATATTACGAATATCAACAGGCACACCTTGTGAGGCGAAAGGCACAATGGCGACAGGTAAAGCACTTTCAGCTCCCCCAATAATTTCTATGTTTAGTTCTGCATAGCTACTGGAGATATTAAATCCAAGCACTGTACATACAAAAATCAGTCTAAAAAAATTCACTTTCTTACCTCTGTAACTTAACTTTAAAAATCATTGTTTGGTCGATGTTGTTATTTTATAACTGCATCTATGGACTGACATCTTGCTAAATCGTAGCCTTATTCTTTTGCTTTAAAAGTAAGTGGAAACGACTTAAATTCTTTGGCAAATAGCTCTTTGTCTTCTGGAACACGAAGTGGTGACGATTTTAAAACTGCGGATTTTGCATTGCCATCAAAAATAGGATTACCACTAGGGTTAATTATTTCTACATCAATAACTTTACCACTTGGCTCTAATCTAACTCTAACAGTACATCTTAAACTGTCCGAAAAATCAGAAAGGATAGTCATATTTCCATGTACTTTTTTACGAATAGCTTTAGCCATTTCCTCAGATTCAGCTTTCTGAGCGGCTTTATTAGCTTGCGCGGCTTCTGCATCTGCTTCGGCTTTTGCATCTGCTTCCATTTCCGCCTGTAAATCAGCTTTTGCTTTAGCCGCCGCTTCTTCTTTCGCTTTCTTTGCGTCCGCTTTGGCTTTTTCAGCGGCTTCGGCTTTCGCTTTTGCTGCATCCGCTTTGGCTTTTTCAGCGGCTTCGGCTTTCGCTTTTGCTGCATCCGCTTTGGCTTGTTCGGCGGCTTCTGCTTTGGCTTGTTCAGCGGCTTCGGCTTTTGCTTTGGCTGCATCCGCTTTGGCACGTTCAGCGGCTTCGGCTTTCGCTTTGCTTGCTTCTGCTTTGGCTTGTTCGGCGGCTTCGACTTTTGCTTTGCTTGCTTCCGCTTTGGCTTGCTCGGCGGCTTCGGCTTTTGCTTTGCTTGCTTCCGCCTTGGCTTGTTCGGCGGCTTCGGCTTTTGCTTTGCTTGCTTCCGCCTTGGCTTGTTCGGCAGCTTCGGCTTTTGCTTTACTTGCTTCTGCTTTGGCTTGTTCGGCAGCTTCGGCTTTCGCTTTGCTTGCTTCTGCTTTAGCTTGTTCGGCAGCTTCGGCTTTTGCTTTGCTTGCTTCTGCTTTGGCTTTTTCAGCGGCTTCGGCTTTCGCTTTTGCTGCATCCGCTTTGGCTTGTT
>JAURYI010000131.1 GCA_030654015.1 Methylococcales bacterium
GCCCAGCCCAGCCCAGCCCAGCCCAGCCCAGCCATAACCGATAACCCGTCCGTCTTCACTGAACAAACCATTAACCAGCGCAATTTAGCCGTTTTTCAACAGCACTTCCCGCAAGTCTTAGAAGTCGATGCCAGCGGTCGCTTTATTATTAACAGCACCAAGCTGCAACTCGCGCTTGACCCTGCGGGGGTTAAAGTCGAAGAAGACGGCTATGAAATGCGCTGGGTGGGTAAGCGTGAAGCCTATCACACGGCTTTTTTACCCACGCAAAAAATCCTTAATCCCTTAGCCGAAGACAGTAAACACTGGGACAGCACGGGTAATTTATTGCTACGCGGTGATAATCTGGAAGCCTTACGCTTATTGCGGCACAGTTATTTTGGCAAGATAAAACTCATCTACATAGACCCGCCTTACAACACCAAAAGCGACGCATTCATTTATAACGATGACTTTAGCACCCAGCAAACACAGATTTTAGCCGAGCTGGGTTACGACAAAGACAACATCGACTACATCAAAAACATCTACGGCGCGAAAACCCACAGCGGTTGGTTGAGCTTCATGTACCCGCGTTTATTACTGGCAAAAGACTTGTTGCGTGATGACGGCGTGATTTTTATTTCCATTGATGACAATGAACAAGCGCAGTTGAAGCTGTTGTGTGATGAGGTGTTTGGGGAGGAGAATTTTGTTTCTAATATCATTTGGCAAAGAGCTTTTTCACCAAAAAATGACGCAAAGTATTTATCTGTAAGTCATGATAATTTATTAATGTATGCAAAAAATATCGAAAATTTTGTTTGTGGCAGATTAAAAAGAACGGACGATATAAATGCTAGATATACAAATCAAGATAACGACACTAGAGGCTTTTGGACATCTAGTGATTTAACTGTAAAAACTTATTCTGAAAAATACGATTATCCTATAACTACGCCAAGTGGGCGCAAAATACCTCCAACAGAAGGGCGTTGTTGGAGTATGCCAAAAAACAGAATTCAAGAATTGATAAACGATAATCGTATCTGGTTTGGTGTCGATGGAGATAACGTTCCGCGATTGAAACGTTTTTTATCAGAAGTACAGGATGGAATAACACCTACAACACTTTGGCTACATCAAGAAGTTGGACATAATCAGGAGGGTCGTCAAGAAGTAAAGGCTTTATTTGATAATAAAGGTCTTTTTGATGGCGTAAAACCTGTTAGATTTTTATCAAAAATTTTACGAGTCGCTAATCTTGACTCAAACGACATCATCCTAGACTTCTTCGCAGGCTCAGGAACAACCGCCGAAGCCGTGATGCGCCTAAACGCCGAAGACGGCGGCAATCGCTCATTCATTCTCGTACAAATCCCCCAAGCCATAGACCCGCAAAAGCAAAAAGAAGCCTATCGTTTTGTCACTGAAGCATTAAACAAACCTGCCACGATTTTTGAAATAACCGCCGAACGCTTACGCCGTGCGGGGCAGAAAATCGAAGCAGAAGCAGCCGTTGATACGGGTTTTAGAGTGTTTGACATTATCGACGATACCGACGCGCTGATTTTGCAAAAACCATTATCCGAAGTCACGCAAGCCGATTTAAGCATTTTCATTCAGCACAACACGGATTCGGACAGCCGAGAACGGGTGTTATACAACCTGCTGTTAAGCGAAGGACTACCGCTGACGACGGTTATTAATGAGCTGATACCCGACACGGTGTATTTAGCTGACGATGTGCTGTTGATTTTAGGCGCGGTCGATTTAACTTTGCTTACTGATACGCTAAAAGAGCTGAGTCATTCAGCTACGCCCGCTGTGTATTTAACGGTGTACGCGCCTTGGGTGCGGGATGATAATTTTATGCTGGGTTTAAAAACACTCGCGGAATCGTTGGGGTTTTCTAGCGATAAGTTACGGCTACGCGGCTAAACAGGAGTCAAAACTCATGAGTTTTGACTCCAATAAACCCACACTCATCGTTCCAACGCTCCGCGTTGGAATGCAGTTCTTGACGCTCCAGCGTCTTCATTGTTTAAGCGTGATTCATCAATAAAACACAAACTGAAACGAAGACGCTGGAGCGTCTTCTGACGCATTCCAACGCGGAGCGTTGGAACGATAAATAATACGCAACGTTGGAGCGTTGCCCGTTAGCATGACAACGCAGAGCGTTGTCACGATAAAACATTGCATAAAAGTAAATCATGAAAAAACAATTCCAATACACCCGCCTAGATTATCAAGAAACCGCCGTTAAAAGCATCGCCGATGTGTTTGCCGACATCCGTTTTTATCCAGCACACCGTAGCGAGATGAATCCCGTATTTAAGCTGGATGAATCCGTAGACACCCTAAAAGCCAATATCACCCGTGTGCGTGATAACAATAAGGTAACGACTGGCGAGCTGGTCATTAACACCAGCGCGTTAAACTTGGATGTGTTGATGGAAACAGGCACGGGTAAAACCTTCACTTTTATTGAAACCATGTATAAATTGCACCAAGACTACGGACTGGCTAAGTTTATTATTCTTGTACCCAGCAATCCGATACGCCAAGGCACGTTGAAAAGTCTGGAATCCACGGCGGCGTTTTTTGCCAAGGCATATAACAATCAAAAAATCAGCGTGTTCAATTATTCACCGCGCACGGTGAATGGCTTTATTCATAATGCTAACGCGGGTATTTCGGTGTTGGTGGCAACCTATCAATCATTTAATAAAGATAAAAATACTATTAATAATCGCGGTATCGAAGCGAGTTTATTCAGCCGTGCGAAAAGTTATATGGAAGCTCTCGCCGCGATTCGCCCTGTACTGATTATTGATGAGCCGCACCGTTTTGAAGGCGCGAAAACGGTTGAGTATCTGGCTAAATTTAATCCGCTGTTCACGGTGCGTTTTGGAGCAACTTTTAAAAGTGATTATAAAAATCTGATTTACACGCTGGACAGTGTGGATGCGTTTAATCAGCGATTGGTGAAAAGCATTACGGTGGACACGGTGGGCGATGCACAAACCGATGCTACCTTGTGCTATACCACGATGACAGGCAAGGCGGGTGCGCGGTCGGCACACATTGCCTATCAAAAACTGGACGGCAAAGCGGCGAGTGTGACGGTCAAGGTTAAGGATAACGTAGGCGAAAAAACGGGGATTCACTGTTTGAACGGTTACATTGTGGAAAATATCACGGGTAAAGAAGTGCTGTTCAGCAATGATTTTGCCTTGAGTTTAGGTGAGGCATCGTCTTACGGGCTGTTGGCGGATGATATGCAGCGGCTGATTATTGAAAACAGTATCCGCAGCCATTTTGCGCGTGAAGCATTTTTATTTAAACGCGGTATAAAAGCCTTGAGCCTGTTTTTTATTGATTCGGTGGCAAAGTATATGCAGGAGGGCAGTAAACCCGCGCTAGTGCGTGATTGGTTTGAGACGATTTATCAGGCGGAATTAGCCGCTGTGTTGGCAAAGCCGGACTTAGATGCGGATTACCGCGCCTATTTAGAACGCACCGTGAATAATATCGACGCTGTGCATAAAGGCTATTTTGCCCGTTCGCACAGTGAAAAAAGTGAAGAAGAGGCGATTAAATTGATTTTGGAAGAAAAAGAAAAGCTGCTGTCGTTTGATACCGATTTGCGGTTTATTTTTTCCATGTGGGCATTGCAGGAGGGGTGGGATAATCCCAATATTTTTACGCTGTGCAAACTCGCACCCAGCACCTCTAAAATCACTAAATTACAACAAATCGGGCGCGGCTTGCGCTTAGCGGTGAATCAATCCTTAGAGCGGATAACAACTGAAAATCCCGATTTTGACAGTGTTAATGAACTGGTGGTGATTGTACCTGCGACGGAGGGCGATTTTGTCGGGGCGATTCAGAATGAGATTGCGGAACAGGGGGTTAGGAAAACGCCTAGGGTGTTTGATGATGCGGTGTTGGTGGCGTTTGGAGTCGCACAAAATGCACGCATAGCTAATCGAGTGCTGGATGCACTAGAATC
The DNA here is from genome assembly GCA_030654015.1 of Methylococcales bacterium. Lineage (GTDB taxonomy): Bacteria > Pseudomonadota > Gammaproteobacteria > Methylococcales > Methylomonadaceae > UBA4132. The sequence goes on from JAURYI010000131.1 coordinate 3,998, forward strand.
ATTAGGAGTTATTGGCTTAGATGATGTGACAGGCGCGGTAATTACGATTGAACAGGCTGATTTTGCGGCGCGTAAGGCTGAAATACACAACGCAGTGGCTAAGGTTCAAGGTGCGGATGCAGACAGAATGCTGGATTATCTAGGCGGTTGTTTTGGTGTGAGCCGCGTGAGCAGTCGAAGCGACAAACCTACTACTGAAAAACTGACCATTAATCCCAGTCAATACGCAAAATTCAAAACCTTGTGGGAAAACTTAAACCGTGAGGCGGTGTTGAGTTATCAGTTGGACACGCCGACGTTAATCGAAAACGTTGTAACAAAAATCAATGAACAGCTTGAGGTAAAGCCTTTAACACTCAGTATCACAACCACCCGCCATGTCGAAAATACCGATAAAACTCGTAGTTCGCAAGCCGTTTATGACGCTACGCCGCATTCTTTATACTCTTTAGGTGAGTTTGTCCGCGACCTCGCCAATAGTACAAAACTGAGTTATGCAACAGTGGCGGAGATTATTCAGCGGATGGCTTCGGATAAATTCGCGCTGATTGCTTGCAATGAAAACCGCGCGTTAGCCGTTCTCAAAGATATTTGTTTATCGAGTATTTATGAGCTAATTATCAATAAAATCTACTATAAGGAAGATGAAATAGGCGTTAAATATAAAGTAGGCGAAATAAAGGTTAAAACCTCGCTTACTGATAATACAGGCGCGTTGTTAGACGACATCCATTTAACTCAGTGCGGCAAGGAAAAGTATGTTATTCGTGAGCCAACTGTTAGGCATAACTCTTTATTCAATGAAGACTACCTATCCGTTGATAGCGAAATTGAAAAAAACACGGTGGAAGAATCAAATATAGACACCATCACGGTATTTAGCAAATTACCAAAAATCAATATCCCTACACCCAGAGGCAATTACAATCCCGATTTTGGTTATGTAGTGAAGCAGGGCGATAACCAGTATTTGTATTTGGTGGTGGAAACGAAAGGCTATGATTCACATGATGACGTTGGCAAACGTGAGGAATTCAAGATAGAAAGCGCGAAGCAGTTTTTTAAAGCACTGCAAAACAACGGCGTGAACGTGCGTTATGAGACTAAATTAAACAATGATTCGCTGGCGGGGATTATTGGTGCGGGAGTGCAAACCTAGCCCTTCGATAAACTCAGGAGAGCGTTTGCATTCGCATTTGAATTAAAAAGAAAGAGTCAGCCTATAAGCCGGGTTCTGTCGAGAGCAGCCATTCATCTAGGCGTTCAGTCACCTGAACGCTCAAGCAATCTACCCAGAAGCCGCGCGGGCCACGCGTCTGCTTCTCTATTTGATCTTGCTTCGAGTGGAGTTTACCCTGCCACACCTGTTACCAGCTGCGCGGTGCGCTCTTACCGCACCATTTCACCCTTACCTGTCTTGCGACAGGCGGTATATTTTCTGTGGCACTTGTCGTAGGCTTGCGCCTCCCAGGTATTACCTGGCACCCTGCCCAATGAAGCCCGGACTTTCCTCCCTTTTATCATTACAATAAAACGGCGACTGCTCAGCCGACTCTTTCAACCGAGCAGTATACTGTAATTCACACTAACGCGCTTAACTATAACGTTCGCTACCAGCCATAATAGGGATAATAACCGCCGCGCCAGCCGTAACGAGGAAAACCGTAATAGCCAAAGCCACCAAAACCACCGTAGCCACCGTAGCCACCGTAAGAGTAACCATAAGGATAGCCATAAGGATAGCCATAATAGCCGTCATAACTGCTATAGGTATAGACAGGCCACATATACAGTGTGGTTGCTGATACCAGCGGCAAAGTCATGGTTTTTTTGCCGATGGTGCGGTCAATAGCACCTGTCAGCGTACCTGCAATGGTGATTTCCGAGTTTTTGGAATACACCAGCGGATCAAGGAACTGGGTGCTTTTGACCACAAAACGCCCTTGCGGTTTTTCATCCAGCATCGGGCGACCATAACTGTTGAGCGGATACGACAGTACCTGCACCAGACTGGCATTTTGTTCGTTATCCACTTCGGCAATTACGCCGCCCCAGCGCACGGGCATATTTTTATAACGTGCAGGGTCTTGAGTGGCATAGCTGTAAGCCAAATCAAACGCAGGCGGATTTTCAATGGTGGGTGGCAGACTGGAACACGCCGTTAATAATAAACAGAGTAATAAAAAATAATGTTTCATAGCACTTCCCCTTAGCAAAAAAGCAAGACAGGTGGTTTATACCTATTATGATACTGCGTTACGCCTCACCTTTAAATAGATGATCCAGCGCATGATGTACCTCATCAATACCTGTTTTTTTTAATGAGGAAAATAGCTGTATAGACAACGGAAAGTTAATATCTTTCAATTCTTTTTGTACTTGCAACAAAGTATTTTTTGCTGCGCCATAGGTCAGCTTATCTGCCTTGGTAAGCAGAATATGCAGCGGTAATTGGGTATGCTGACACCATTCCACCATTTGCCAGTCGAATTCCGTCAACGGATGACGCACGTCCATCACCAAAATAATCGCGCATAACGATTTGCGTTTTGTTAAATATGTCTCCATTAGCTCATGCCATTTCAATTTTACGGGAATCGGTACTTTGGCATAGCCGTAACCGGGTAAATCAACAAAGCGTTGCTGCGCATTAATCTCAAAAAAATTAAGCATTTGCGTTCTGCCAGGTGTCTTACTGATTCTCGCCAATCCGTGTTGTCGAGTCAATGTATTAATGGCACTGGATTTGCCTGCATTGGAGCGACCTGCGAAAGCAACTTCTTTACCGTGGTCTGCGGGGGTATCTTTAAGGTGCGGGGAGCTATTAATAAATTTTGCTTGGTGGTAAAGTGGGTTCATCGTTGTCTCGCTCAGCGTTAGTAATTAAGGTAAAATTTGAATGTACTCAGCCGCCCGTAGCGTGTCGAAGGCTGGCATAAGTGATTAACTATTATAAAAAAGGGGAATCTAATGAACAAAAAATGGCTGGCTCTTTCACTCACTCTGGCACTGTCCAGCACGTCAAGTCTGTTATATGCCGATACCGATGCGGATATTGAGGCGGGAGAAGCCAAAGCCGCTTCCTGTGTCAGTTGTCACGGCGAAAAGGGTAACAGCATGGTATCAACATTCCCCAAACTTGCCCAGCAGGATGAGTCTTACCTGCAAAAGCAACTTCATGCCTTTAAAAGCGGTTCGCGTAAAAACCCGATGATGGCATCCATTGCACAATCATTATCTGACAAAGACATAGCCAATATTGCTGCCTATTATATGGCACAAAAAGTATCAGCCAACGATTTACCTGTCGATAATGATGACGATGATGATAAACCAGCCGCTGATAAAAACGCAGCCATGGATAAAATAATGGCAGCAGGCAGTAACTTATACCGTAACGGCGATATACCAAACGAAGTGTCTGCGTGTATCGCCTGTCATGGCCCATTAGGTGAAGGCAATGAACCTGCGGCATTCCCTGCGTTACGCTCACAACACGCCGATTATTTAATCAAAACCCTGACCGATTTTAAAAACGGCAATCGCAGTAATAATCCCGAAAACATGATGCACATGATTACCAAGAAAATGACGGTGGAAGAAATTAAAGCCGTTTCTTATCGCATTTCAATGATGAAATAAACCGAGAACATACGCCATGCTTAAAAAAATGACCAAAACCTGCCTATTCATTTTCCTGTTTGCCTTTTCCGCGCTGTTAAGAGCAGAAGGCACGGGTTACGAAATGCTAACCCCCGCCCAACCGACTCACGATACGACTAAAGTCGAAGTGATTGAATTTTTTTGGTACGGCTGTCCGCATTGCTATGATTTCGAGCCTCTGTTAAATAAATGGAAAGAAAGTCTGCCTAAAAATGTCGAGTTTATTCGTCAACCAGCAGCATTTAATGAAACATGGACTAAACACGCTAAAGCCTATTACACCGCCGAAGCTCTGGGCGTAGCCGATAAACTTCATGCCGATTTTTTTGAAGCCATACAAAAGAAAGGCGAAGATCTGGAAACCGAAGAGCAGCTGGCGAAATTTTTTGTCGCACACGGCGTGAAGGAAGCAGATTTTCATGAAGCCTATAATTCATTCCCTGTGGATGCCAAAATCCGTCAAGCGGGTGCAATGGCGGCGCGTTACGGTATCACAGGTGTTCCAGCCATTATTATCAACGGTAAATATAAAACCAACGGTAAATTAGCAGGCTCGCATGAAAAAATGATTGACGTAATAAACCAGTTAATTGCACAAGAAAGTAAAAAATAAGTGCGAAGACGTTGCAATGCAACGTCTCTACACCAAGCCCACGATTAACTACCGTGGGCTTTTTTTATTCTGCTTTTTTAGCGTCCTCAATCAATAACGGCGTAGCCAATACCGCCAACGAAGCCAACCAGCCCAGCAATTGCCCGTTAGTCAGCGTAAAGGTCAGACACACCCGCAGTCTTATCAAAAACTCAGGCTGTTCAGCAATTAAATCGCGGCTAATCATAAAGGCGTAAGTTTCGCCAACAATCAATGCCACACCCATCAACACCAATGCCCAGCCCATGAGTTTATTTTGTATGGTTTTGCTGTCAGTGTTGCCCAGTAGCTGATTGACTGCCATTGTCTGCCATGTCCAGCGCGATTCAGTCACCGCACGAATCACCATCAAACCCACCAGACCCGCGACAGGAATAGAAGTCGCTACCGTTGGAAAACTCAAATAACGCCCAGCCACTGCCTGTTGATAAGTTTGATACAAGGCAAACACGCCGAACAGTCCATACAGCGTGTATAAAATTTCACAAAATTTCGCGCTGTTGTCCTGATTTGCCAATAACGCATAACTACGGCGCATGATTAAGCCGCCAACGACAATGTTAAAACCGACCGTTACCAAGGTTTGCAAGCGTTGTAAATCGGTATAACTGGTGTACCACAACAGGTGCATCTGACTGACCAACAGTACGGACAGCACTTGCAACAGTCCCAGAAAAAGTAGTAAGCGCGTCGTAGGCAAACTGTGCAAGGCTTGCCAATGCCGCAAGGTGACAATAAAGAAAATGATGATAGAAGCAAGTAAGCCTTTATGCCATTGCGGATTTTCGTACACCATTCCTGTCAATGGAAATACTTCCTGTCTATCCACCGAATACAGTCCCCAATTCGCACCAACTACGCCTTCCATCGCACTTTTCCACGGCTGATTAAAGGCTTCCACGATGTTGTAATCCAGATTATTATCGGCAGCGACTTTAATTAAACTGCGAATAAATTTCGCCTCATTGACTACGCTAGGCACTGACCAGCCGCGTTGCCGACCCATACCCGGCCAGCCCGATTCACCAATCAATATGGCTTTGTTGGGGCTGATTGCATCGGCTTCTGCACGGACATTTCTCACAATGCGTTGAATATGGTCTGGAGCTTCTTCAACGGTAATCGGTCTGTCTTCCCAATACGGCAGAATGTGGATGGTAATAAAATCCACTTCTTTAATTAATTCGGGGTGTTTTACATACATCGACCACACATCCGCATAGGAAACAGGCTGTTTCACTGCTTTTTTCACCTGCCGAATATAATCAATCAGCTTGTCGGCGGGCAAATCACCGCGTAATAACACTTCGTTACCGACAATCACCCGCTTAACCACATCGGGATGCGCATTTGCCGAACGTATCAGTTCAGCAATTTCTTTTTTGTTCGCCGCCTCCACCGAACCCAGCCACGCGCCTTGCAACATGGTAAGACCATATTTACCCGCTAATTCAGGAATGACAGGCATATTGCCTTCCGCACTGGCATAAGTACGAATGTTAAAGGTTTTTTCGCCCATCAACTTTAAATCGGCATCAATTTGTTCAGGGCTTGGAAATATCCCTTCCACCGGCCCTTGACCTTCATGAAACGGTGCAAACGACAAACTTTTCAGCTTACCCGCAGGGACATCCTGCCCCACATCTTGAGGCAAATTAGTGAGCCAGAAGCCTATGCTGGTGAGTATAATAATTAATACAGCAAATGAAATAATTCTCATAGATTCAATAAGATAGTTAAAATTTTTAGAATATCGGGTGTCGATTAAGTGATTAATCAGTTATTTCTGTCCATTCGCATTTTTCCTTCACCAAAGGCGCGACCTGTTTATTGCCGATGCCTTTAGCAATCATAGCAATAACACGGTCATCTTGGGCATAACCTAAATGAGCTTCCATTGGATTGGCAAATTTTCCCATACCAAAGGCATCAAATATTTTGGCGACATTGATATTGACGTTAGTCACGTTAATGCACAATCTGGAATCAAGGTATTTTTCGCTGAAATTATGCGGAATGGCATAACTGAGCAAGTCGTTCGGATCACTGAACGCGACAATATTGGTTTCATTAAACAGTCGCGCTGAATAATGCGACCCGTTGGCACGGCAATAATCGGCTTTTTGCTCGGCAACTTCGGGCAATTCTCTACCTAATTGCAACATAGGCAGTTGATTGGACAGCATAAAAATTTGCACCTTTTTCTGTTGTAACAACTGCTTCATTCTAGGGGGTGGCGTGACATCATAGCGGGCAGTGGAATATTTTTCTGGGTTTTCCAGCACCGAAACCAATCGCTGTAAGCCGTCAATAGTAATGCGACTGCCCAGACTGTGCGAAATAAAAATAAACGCATCACGGTCAGTATTTTCACTGAAACTATCGGTTGTTTTACACGCCACACGGCTATCATTCGGCAATTGCTCCCAGCCGTCTTTGCCCATCCAACAAAACGATTGTGAAAAGGCTCTTAAAATCTGGGTACGGGTATCACCCAGATAAATAATAGGATCAGGCCCCGTATCATTGCCGAATTTTTTCAGCATATCGTTGACTTCGGCGCGTTTATAAGAATATTCGCCTGAATTATCAAAGCCCAGCAGTTCTTTTTGTGTGCGGGTAATTTCCGACCACGTTAATTCATAAAACAATAATTCTTTGCTTTCGTCGGCATTTTTTAACTGCGTAATGCGCAAATTACCCAGATTTTTGTCAGGTTCTACGAGTGATACTAATTTTATATCTTTGTAAGTGCTTGATTTAGCAGTAATGTTCAATTCTTTCGCTAGTTTTTCCAAAAATTCAGTGGAATACCCTGCTAATCTATCGCCGACACCATGCACCATCAACACTTTGGTTTTACCGTGTTTTTTTGCCAGACTGGGCGCGATACCCGCAAACGGCTTGCCGCGTACCTGACAAATACGGGTATCTTCACCCTCATTTTTTTCCAGCACGGCTTCGGCGATACCTTTACCGAAACTGGCACAGCCCGACAACACCACAGAGATGGCTAACGATAACGGCAACAAGCCCTTTTTCAGGGTCGATAATTTTATTTTTCTATTCATAAAACGGCTCATAGTAATGGGCTAAAAAAACATTGTACGCTGTTGAGTAGGGCTTTTTCAGCGGCTTTTTCGCGTATCCGCGTTTGATTCTGGAGTGTAAAAGCGATAAATGGTATATTTTGGTGCAGGAATCCGCACTTTGCGGGTGTTTCAACAAAAAATCCTAAACATGACGGAGAGAAAAACATGGCTTTAACTTGGTTTGATGCTGAAGCAGCGAAAACATTCGGCACATCATTGGCTGTTTTGTTTATTGAAAAAATACCCGTTGATGAAAGTGGCGTGGATGACAAACTATTTGCGCGTAAGACCAAAAAAACCTTGGCAGCCATGACGACTAAAGTAACGGACTTCAGAAAAAATAATGGCTTGAATATTTATAAACGCGCTCAATTGGGTAATGCGTTCAAATGGAAATTGAAAGAAGCAGGTTATTCGCCCGAATACATCAATGAGCTGACGCTGTGGTTGGTCAAACAACTTTAACACCCGCTTAACGGATAACATTCTGTACAAGAATGTTATCCGTCCTCGCTATTAATCTTTAATCGCAATAATACACACGAAATTAAACCACTGGAAATAAGTGTCCATGCGGGTAAAACCAGCGCGTTTTAATAAAGAATAGTCTTCATCGAGACGATACGGAATCAGCACATTTTCCAGTGCTTCCCGTTTACGCTGATTTTCAGTGTCAGAATAACCGCCCTGCGATTTTTTAAAGCGTAAATAATGGTCGATGTATAAGCGATTAAAATCGGAATCACTGCCTAGAATTTTTTCCGATAATAATAAAATACCGTTCGGCTGGAGGGCGTTAAAACAAGTCGTCAATAATTGTTCTCTATCAATCGGACGGACAAATTGTAACGTCCAGTTGAGAATAATCACGTTACAGGCAGGTAATGCGGGCAGATTGCTTAAATCAGCAAAATTCAACTCGATATGGGCATCGGCGACTGATTCTGATAGTTTAGTACGCGCCTTCGCCAGCATCGGCTCAGAATTATCATAGCCGATAAACTGCACACTGGCAGGGCAGTCTGAATGCTTCGCCAAATGCTCGATGGTTGTGCCAGTTGAGCAACCTAAATCACAAACCACACCGCCCTCTTCGGGCAAAAAGTCCATAATCAATTCGGCTTGAATGCGCTGAACTTCGGTATAAAAAGGTACGCTTCGTGACACCATATTGTCAAAAACCTGAACCACGCGCTCATCAAAAGCAAAATCTTCGGTTCGACCTGTTTGTAGAAATATTTTATCTTGTTCAGTCATATCGTTGTGTTATCTGTGGCGGTTAAAGAAAAATAATCAGCTTGTTACCCAAGTTTTAGCGTTATTTTATCATTCACACCCACTTAAGACACGGTTCATTTTAACGGCTTGTTTTTTATCTTTACTTTAAACAAGGCTATAATCGACCGACTTACTACTGAGCTTTTTTATTATGAATCCAAACTGGAAAAATTTCCTACTCGCCAATAACGCTGACTTTATCAGTGCTACGCATATTCACTTTCCACACGCTGAGGGCAACCTCGGGCTGTATCCTATCGCTCATTTAGCGGTAATAACCATCAGCGGCATTGACGCGGCGCAGTTTTTACAAGGGCAAATCACTTGTAATGTGCATGAGGTCACTGCCACGCAAAGCAGTTTAGGGGCGATGTGTACTCCGAAAGGGCGTGTTATCAGTACGTTTTTATTGGCTAAATCGGGGGATGATTTTTTATTAATCTTGCCTGTGGCGTTACTGGAAACGGTCAAAAAACGCCTGTCCATGTATGTGTTGCGTGCCAAAGTTACCCTGACGGATAGCTCTGACAGCTTGTGTTTACTGGGTTTAACCGAACCATCAAACAACGCCTTTTTAGCCACGCATACAGAAAATGGCGTAGTGGGTATTCAATTCGGCAACCGTGAGTTAATCATTGCCGATGAGCAGAACATTAGCCGCTTATGGTCTGAATCTATGGCTCAGGGCTATCAAGCCAGCGATTCCATGCACTGGCTGACGCTGGATATACTCGCAGGCATCCCGTGGCTAAGCACCGCGACCAGCGAAGAATTTATTCCGCAAATGCTCAATCTGGATAAACTGGGCGGTATCAGTCTGACCAAGGGCTGTTACACAGGACAGGAAATTGTCGCGCGTACTCATTATCTGGGTAAAGCCAAACGCGCGTTATTTGTTGCCCAGTGCCTGACCGCCACGCCCGAAGCCAATGCCGCTGTTATGGATGCCAACGGGCAAATGGTCGGTAATGTGGTAATCGCTCACGATGACAAGCTGCTGATGGTGCTACATCTAGGCGATACCGACACCACCCAACTACAGCTAAAAGATTATAATCACGCCCCAGTCACTTTATTAACAGAAGAGCACTCATGAATCCCCAAGCCATGTTACGTTTTCGCACTATCGGTCTATGGACTATTTTATTTGTCTATTTAGTCATTATGGCAGGCAGCATTGTTCGCGCCTCAGGTGCGGGTATGGGTTGCCCAGACTGGCCGACCTGTTTCGGGCAATGGATACCGCCCACCGAGGAAGCGCAATTACCCGCCAATTACCACGAAATTTATGCCGCGCGAGGCTATGAAAACACCCAATTCAATCCAGTAAAAACATGGACGGAATACACCAACCGTTTAGTGGGCGTAACGTTGGGCTTATTTATTCTGTGTATGGCATGGAGTTCACGTCATTATCTTAAATCCGACAAAACCGTGTTCTTTTTAGCCTTGACCACGCTGTTTTTAGTCGGTTTTCAGGGTTGGCTCGGATCGGTCGTGGTTGCCAGTAACCTGCAACCGTTTAAAATCACCCTGCATATGTTGTTGGCGTTAATTCTCGCTACCTTGCTGATTTATACCGTCACCCGTTCACAACGCGATTTTTTAACGCAACTGGATGTAAGCGCACTGCCCGCCAAACTTAAACCCGTGTTACTGGTCGCGCTGGTGATGACGCTGGTACAAATTGCCATGGGTACACAGGTGCGTGAAGCCGTTGATGGTATTGCCTTGGCGCAAGTGGAAAGACAATTCTGGCGTGCAGATTTTCCCGTGTTGTTTTACATACACCGCTCATTTTCCTCGATTATTCTGTTTACCAATCTATGGATAGTGTGGTCTATTTTTAAACAGTTCGACAAACAAAACCCGTTGTTTCAAGGTGCTGTCGCCTTGGGATTTGTCGTCGTTACGGGGATTTTAGCGGGTGTCAGTCTGGACAGATTAGGTATGCCAGCGGTCGCGCAGCCTGTTCATTTATTAATGGCAAATCTGATTTTTGGTACGCAGTTTTTTCTGTATCTGGGTTTAGGTTACGCAGGGAAAAAAGCGTAAATCCATTAACTCGCAACGTCTTTAAACATAAAGACGTTGCGGTGCTACGTCTCTACAACGCCGCTGTTTTATCTTTCATTATTTTATACACATAATGCTCGCCGTTATGATTGGCGGTCGCCGCAACAATATCCACTGAAAAACCAAACGCAGGGCAAATGTGTCTGGGATCATGCTCTACGCCGACAAACTCCGAATAGGGAATATAAATAATCGTATTGTCGTGAATATAGCTGTCAACCTCGCTAAAAAAGCGTTTCAATATTTCCCGTCCGCCGTCTGAATTCAGCCCGAAATCCCCATTGGACGGGTAGTAATTAAAATTAAAGACAATCAGGTCAAACGTAGTCACAGGCACGTTGACAAACAAATCGCTGTGTAAAAAATCGGTAGGGTGTAAATCAGGATTGCGCTGACTATTTGCCGCTGCACACTTGACCGCATCAATATTAAAATCCACACCCAGCACGTCAGTACAACCGATTTTTTTCAGTAACAAGGCAAAATAGCCGCTACCGCAGCCCATATCCAATGCCGTCGGTGCAGCCTGCTGTTGCAAAATAAAATCACCAAAAAAACAGCTGGTCAGTCCAAAATCGGAGGGAAAGACATTTTTTGCTATTTCCAGATGAATACCATCCAGTTGCGTCATATACGGCTGTTTATCCAAATAAACGGCTAACTCGGATTCTCTTTTTGCAATGCTCATGGGGTTATGTGTCATAGTGTTTATACCGTTAGGATGAAGTGATTATAGGGTACGCCATTGGCAATCCCAGCTACGCGCGACTCAGCATAAAGCGTAAACGCTGCCAATATTGTTGTGCGGTAGAGTCCTGCCATTGCGCCATAGCAAGACTGATATTGTCACAACGATTGCCACCGCGCAACCTTGCCACAGCGACCAGATACTGAGCAACGTCCTGTTCATGTGGGCATTTACCAAGGATTGTCAGTATCTCATCGGTCGGCACTGCCTGCCAAAAACCATCACTGCACAATAAAAACACATCGCCAGTTTGCAGGTCAGCACTATTAAAATCAGGTTCGGGTAGCACTTCACCGCCCAGACGCATATACAGATGGTTCTGCATGGACTGAGCGGCCGAACTGCCCTCTTCGACCAAGCCCTTCGCCAGCATCAATTGCCGTAAGGAATGATCATTAGTGCAGCTTAATAGGCGGCGGTTGCGAAAATGATAAAGCCGTGAATCACCAACGTGCGCCCACACAGCGCGCTGATTATCAATACTCAGCAACACGCCTGTAGTGCCGACAGCGGAATCCGCCGCTTCGGGCAGATTATTAATTGCATGGTGTGCGGCAAGGAAAATATTGTGTAAAAAAGTGTACGCAGAACCGCTTTCATACGCGGCAAAATGCTGTGCGGCAACATCAACCAGTATTTGCGCGGCTTGCGCACCGTTTTTTAAGCCGCCCATGCCGTCTGCCAGTACAACAAGATGCCGCCGCCCATCAGTGGAATGCACTATATCAAGTCGATCCTGCTGTTCACTGCGACTGCCAATATCGGTCGCAACGTTGAATGTCCATGGCATCATATTATTCCTGAGTCAACACAGGCTACTCAGCCTAGAGCGCATCTGGCAGGTAAAAAGTCAGGTCTATTCCGCGTACTTGCAGATTATCGTGGTTTTGTAATTTGACGCTATCACTCATCGGCTTGTGATTAACATACACTTTGCCGCGTTTTTCGGGAATCAGATAATAACCGCCGTCGCTCTGGCGGGTAATCACCGCGCTCAGTAGCGGCGCGAGCCAGCCGCCTATGTGCAGATCACACGCACCGCTTTTCCCCATTTCAAAATTCTGCTTTGCTAATGCCCATTTCTGACCATGATTTTTACCGCCTGTTTGCACCAGATAAGGGACTTGAGTCCGCTGTTGCTGCAACATCGACCGTAATTGCGTATTTTTAACCATCACCGTCTGGTCTTCGATAATCGCGTTTTGATCGAGTATCGTCGCGCTGACAGGCTCAGCAGATACATCAACAGCGATAAATTTTAATTGGTGCTTAAAGACGGTGATTTCATCACCATACAACAGCTGCGACTGGGAAATGCGGCGACCGTTTAACAAGATGCCATTGGTGCTGTTATTATCGGCAATAAAAAAATCATCGCCTTCCTGCACAATGATCGCATGGTGTCCTGACACGCCTCTGTTATTGATGACCACATGATTATCAGTGGCTCTGCCAATACGGGTGACAGTCGGTTGCAAAGGGGTGGTGAATTTCAGTTCACCGTTAAAATACACTTGTAAGAATGCCATCGGAGGATACCTTTAGTTACCATAAATACTGCGCGGGCGCGTACTCACCTGCAACAATTTTTCTCGATACGCTTGCCATTTTACCGAAAGGCAAGGGCAGGGTCGATAGGCGATAAATACCTGATAAAGAGCGCGTTCGTGACTCCTGCACCCTAAGTAAGCGGATTATAAGCAGGTAATTGAATGATAAATCCCGCGCCTACTTTACGATTGGCATCAACCCAAATTGCCCCGCCATGCTCTTCGATGATTTTTTTCACTATCGCCAGTCCCAAGCCCGTGCCTTTGGCTTTGGTGGTCACATAGGGTTCAAAAATAGTTTCTATCTGTTCGTCTTTAATGCCCGCGCCGTCATCATACAGGGCGATTTCGATAAAATCGCTGTCATTTTTTTGTACGCGGTGCAGATTAATTTCAATCAGCCCTTGCGCTTCTATGGCTTCCAGCGCATTTTTAATCAGGTTGTGCAGTACCTGCCGAATGCTGACGGGATCGCCCATAATCAGCAATGAGGCGGCTTCGTAGTCGGCGACGAACTTAACGCCCGATTTTAATACATACAGTGCCATGACTTCCTGCACCAACACAGGTAAATCAATGATGACGGTCTGTTTTTTCGAGGGTTTGGCGTATTCGGAAAAATCATCGACCATTTCTTTCATTGCCATCACTTGCTGCACAATAGTGCGGGTGGAGCGTTCCAGCATATCGGCATCGGCGGTTTCCAGTTTGTCAGCCAGTTTATGTTGCAAGCGTTCGGCGGACAGCTGTATCGGCGTGAGCGGGTTTTTGATTTCATGCGCCAAGCGGCGGGCAACTTCACCCCATGCGGCATTTTTTTGCGCTTGGATTAAGTCGGTGACATCGTCAAACACCACCACTGCACCCACGCGCTGCCCTTCTTGAGAAAACAGCGGCGTACCGCGACACAATAATTCCTGCCGTCCATTCGCGCCTAAAAAAGCGAGTCGCTGTTGCCAAATATCATCACTTTGTTCTAATAATCGTTGGATGGATTTTAGCGGTTCGGCGAGTTCTGAATAATTCAACGCCAGTTCCAATAAGGTCTGCCCGACAAAGTGCTGTACCTGAATGCGAAAAATACGATACGCCGCTTGGTTGACGGTGCGAATGGTGTAATCGGCATCAAAACTGATGACTCCCGCAGTCAAGTTGGCAAGAATGGTTTCCAAATACGCGCGTTGATTTTCGACTTCCACACCAGTCAGGCGAATTTCATCACGCGCTAAGGCAATACGTTTGGTCATATCATTGAACGATTCCACCAAAAAACCTAAATCATCCTGCGCCATCACAGGCAGTTGCTGATCATAATTACCTAAGGCGACCGCGCGTGTGCCTTTCACTAATTCTTTCACAGGCGCGATAATGTTTCTAACACTGATAAACGCGACCCAAATCGCCGCCAGTAAGCTCATTAATAACACCAGCGACAATAACAGCGAAAAACTCCAGCGTAAGGAATTGCGTAAATAATTCATTTCCTTATAACGTTTAAACGCAAACTCTACCGAATCGGCTAAATCGGCAATGCGTATCGGCACGGGATATAACGCCTGTAAATACTGCGGCTCTTGGGCTTTCAGCGTGACAATGACTCTAATCATCAATACGTCATTCCGCACGGGAGCTAAGGCGACATATTGCGTATTTTGCCGCAAGCGCAACCAGACGTTTTCATCGGGTAAATTGGGCAGAATGTCGCTAGGATTGACACTGCTGGAGGCAATAATTCTGCCTTGGCGGGAAAATACCGTCATTTCTGCCGCTTCGACCTGCTGGCGTAAATTATCCAGTTCCAAAGTGGCGAGATTTTCGCTGGAGCTTTCCAATTTTTCAATCAGTTGCTGGGTTTGCTTCAAATGCCAGCGCGTCCGCTGATCCAATGACGCTTGGCTGAGTTCCAGCGCGTCTTCCATTGCCCTGTCTATTTCGACATTAAACCAGCTGTCTATGCCTTGGTGTAAAAACTGCATGGAAAAATAAAACACAAACGCGGCGGGTGCTAATGCCAACACCACAAACAGCGACACCATGCGCGTCGTCAACCTTGAACCTGCTTCGCGTTTTTTTAACTGCTTGGTGAGCGCGAAAATATTCGCCCCGACCAAACCCAGCAATACGATAGAACCCAGCGCATTGGCAAGTAACAACCACGAGTACATAGCACTGAGTTCTGACGATTCCTGCGTCGCCGAACTCATCAACTGTAAAGACAGCAGAATTAAGCCGAATACCGATAAACTGATGGGGAGTTTTATTTTTTTAAAAGCCATAGTGAATGTTTTTATGCGTATTGACTTGTTCCCACGCGCGGCGTGGGAATACCGTTGCACCGCCCTTGCGGTGCGAGACGCGGCGCGTGGGAACGAGAAAAATATAGGTCAGTTAAGCTGCTCCAGCAATAACAACAGTTCTGCCGCGCTGATGAAATCCAGTTCGGCATCATCAGCTAAACCTGCATCGCGCTCGCCTTGCAAAATAGCAATCAGTTTGGCAATGATGGGCGTAAAGTAACCTTGGTCTGGAAGACTGAGCAGTTCCTGTTCAGCGGCGGCGGTGTTATTGTCCTGAATGGCGCGTAACGTGCCTAGGCAATATTGCGGCACGGGCGAACCGCTCAAATTCTGCCCACCGTCACGGCGATACGCTAAATAACTGTGTATCGCCTGTTGTTTAGCGGCGTGTGCGGCGGCGGGATTATCTGTCGCCTGTTCCAATTCGGCTGCTATATTCCACGTTTTCCACGGCTCGGCAGCGTGTCCTAGGTCGGTTTTACACACTATTGCCCGTTGTACTTCGCTCCGCGCTTCCTCATAACGTTGCAATGGAATCAAGCTGTTAGCGATATTACTGCGCGTCACGCCTTCGTATAATTTATCGTCCAATTGTGCATAACTGTCTGCCGCTTGACGATAACAGTCCACCGCTTGTTCCAGCTTGCCCCAATCGCTGTAAATATTACCCAACTGGTTTAAGGTACTGGCAATATCGGCTTGATTGCCCTGTGCATTTTTAAGGCTTAATGATTCACGGCACGCCTGTTCTGCCTGTGTATAATCCTGCATTCGGGTGTATACCATGCCGATTTGATGCCACGCCACAGCGATACTGTGCGCTTCGTTTAGACGGCTGAATAAATTTTTGGCGTGTTGGTACGCGCTCAATGCAGCAGGGTAATTTTGTTGAAAAAAACACACGTTGCCCAGCATAAACGCCGCCGTCGCAATGTCATAAGCCGCCCCCTGATAAGCGGACTCTCCTGCTTGCAGAGCTTGATTGACTAAGGCTTCCGCCTGTTGCCCAGCCGATGGTAGATCGCCTTGTTGCAGTAAAGACTCGATAGTGAACAGCTGGGTTTCAAAGTGTTCGTGCGTCCAGTCACTGGGTTGCGGTGTCAGCATTAGGGTTTGCCTTGGGTGTTGGGAGCTTGAAATAATGACCAGACCGTCCAGTCACTGGATAAATACCATTGCGGATCAGTATAGGCGATGGGGCGTAGCGGCAATGGCAGGGCATCACGTTCAAACTGGGCTTTTATACGGACGAAATACTGCTTTTCTGGCTGAATCTCTGTGACATCCAACAACGGCACATTGCGTAAGTTTGCCATTGAATCCAATGCGGCAGACAAGGTAGAAAAATTATGACTGTCACCGCTTTGTTCCGTCGTTTTATCATCAGGCGGCACAATCACCACCCGATACAGATTCAACAGCGCGTGATATTGCAAACGATAGCGAATCGAGGCATCCATCAAGGTTTTAGCCCATAGAATATCGCGTTGCTGTAGGAGCTTAATGCGCACCGTCCAAAACAACGGCACACCGTTTTGCAAGGCTTCTTTGGCAGTATCGCTCAGCTGATAATCTATATCGGCGGATAAGACATACTGAGTGCCGCGTATGCTGATTTCTGCTTGCTGGACTTTGGTAGCATGAACCGTATTAGCCCATAAGCAAAAAACGATTAAGAAAAATTGTCCACGAAAACCTGATATGACTTGTTGCCACACGGCGCGGCGCACCGCCACTGCATTCCTTTGCTGCGCGTGGGAACGAGAAAATGGTGTCATTTTCGTCATGTTAGTGAACAGCATTTTTAACCAACCGCGCATAATAAAATCCATCCATAGACTCCATGCCTGTTAGTACCTGCCGTCCGTGCGTGGTTGGTATGCCCCAATCGGCGTGAATGGGTAATTCAGCGGCATCGGGATGGGTGGCTAAAAAGTCGTGAATCTGCTGCTCATTTTCCTGTTTCAATACCGAACAAGTGGCGTACAACAATAGTCCGCCTACGGCTAACATCGACCACGCAGCGTTGAGTATGTCATGCTGTAAACCCTGCAACACAGCAATATCTTCGGGGCGGCGTAACAGTTTTATGTCGGGATGACGGCGGATAACACCCAACGCAGAACAGGGCGCATCTACTAAAATGCGCTCAAACGGTTCTCCATTCCACCATGATGCAGGTTGTGCGGCATCCCCGACGATGAGCGTAGGCGATAATTTAAGACGCTGACAATTATCAGTTACGCGCTGCATTCGGCTGGCTTCTATGTCCACCGCGACCAGTTCTTTTAACTGCGGTTGGGCTTCAAAAATATGCGCGGTTTTACCCCCGGGTGCGGCGCATAAATCTAATACCCGTTGTCCTACTTGTACGTCCAATAAACCAGCCGCCAGTTGCGCGGCGGTGTCTTGCACCGATACCCAGCCGTCGGCAAAGTCAGGTAATAAGTCAACCGCGACGGGTTTTTCCAGCACAATGGCGGATGGACAGAAAGCCACCGCCGCGCCTGTGATGCCTAGGTCGGCTAAACGTTGTAAATAGACATCGCGCTCAGTCCGCGCCAGATTGACGCGCAACACCATCGGCGGCTGTTGATTGTTTTCGTGCAGAATGTGCGCGGCGTGGTCTGCCCAATCGTGGGCTATGCGTTGCATCAGCCAGTCGGGATGACTGACAGCGGCGACAGCGTCTTGATTTGCCTGTGCTTCCAGCGTGTCCTGTTCGCGCAAATAGCGTCTTAATAAGGCGTTCAGCAAGCCTTTTGCCCACGATTTTTTCTTAGAAAGTGCGGAGACGGTTTCCGAAACGGCGGCATGGGGTTTTACCCGCATAAAACTCAGTTGATACAAACCGACCAACGCCAAGGCTTTGACTTCGCTATCTTTTAACGGCTTATCAAGCAATTGGCTGAGCATAAAATCCAAGCGGTGGTATTGCCGACACACGCCGAAACAGATTGCTTGGACAAAGGCTTTGTCTTTCGGGGAATCAAAAATGAATACAGGAGAATCCAAGGCAGTGGTTAAAGACTGCCCGTCTTGTAAAACACGCGCCAACACGCGGGCGGCTATTAATCGTGTATTCAACCGAGTTGGACTCCATCGACAGCATGAGCGGCTAAAAACGCCTGTGCGCTGATACGTTTGCCGTTGGGTAATTGCACTTCCAGCAAGCGTAAAAACCCCTGTCCTGTGGCAACATCAATATGTTTATCCACACAACGCACCACACCTGCGGGTAAATCGGTGCTGTCGGCTAGTGGTTCAGCTTGCCAGATGCGCAACACCAGCCCTTGATACAGGGTTTGCGCCACTGGCCATGCGTTTAAACCTCTGACCTTGCGGGCAATGACTTCCGCCGCTTCTGTCCAGTCAATCACCGCTTCGGCTTTGCTGAGTTTTTCCGCATAGGTCACGAGTGCTTCATCCTGTGGTTCGGCGTTTAACGTACCGTTTTCAATTTGCAGTAATACTTTTGCCAGACCGACCGCGCCCAGTTGCGCTAATTTATCGTGTAAATCGCTGGAGGTATCTTGGCTACCGATGACCAGTTCTTCTTTGTGCAGCATATCGCCCGCGTCCAGCTTGCGGACAATTTTCATGATGGTTACGCCCGTTTTTTCATCACCCGCTATTAATGAGCGTTGAATCGGGGCAGCTCCGCGCCAGCGCGGTAATAATGAGCCATGCACGTTGATACAACCCAACGGCGGCACGTCCAGCACCGCTTGGGTTAGTATCATGCCGTAAGCGACCACCACCATTAAATCCGCCTGTAACGCCACCAGTTGCTGAAAATCTTCATCAGTTTTTAGCGACAACGGCTGAAAGACGGGAAGCCCTGCGGCGAGCGCGACCGCTTTAACAGGTGTCGGGTGCAGTTGTCGTCCTCTGCCTGACGGGCGGTCGGGTTGTGTATACACCGCACAGATGTCATGTCCTGAATCAATCAGCATTTGTAAGCTGGGTACGGCAAATTCGGGTGTGCCTGCAAAAATAATTTTCATGCGTTACGATTCCATTTTATGCAGTTTTTCCAGCTTCTTTTTAATGCGCTGACGTTTTAATGAGGAAATATAATCGACAAACAATTTACCGTTTAAATGATCTATTTCATGTTGTACACATACCGATAATAAATCCGTGGCTTCAAATTCAAAAGACCGACCATGTCTATCCAGAGCTTTCACGCGCACGCGCTCGCCGCGTTTCACTTTTTCAAAAAAATTAGGCACGGAAAGGCAACCTTCTTCGTTTTCTTTCTCGCCGTATTTTTCGATAATCTCAGGATTAATCAGACACAGCGGCTCATCTTTATTTTCACTGACATCAATGACAATAATTCTTTGATGCACATTAACCTGCGTTGCCGCCAAACCGACACCGTGTTCGTGATACATGGTTTCCAGCATATCATCGACCAGTTTTTGAATTTTATCATCGACCGTTTTGACGACTGCGGCAACTTTGCGCAGTCTGTCATCAGGAAATTCGAGAATAGTTAAAATACTCAACAATCTCTCCACACTATAATAATTAAACAGGATGGGGATTCTATCTGAATTTGACCTAACTTTGAATGTAAAACAGACTAAAAAGCTATGGATAGGAACTAAATAGCTTTGTGCTGCCTAACGCGATAGACTTATAATTAGGATTGCTTTCATCCTACCGTCCATATTTTTTATCATAAGTGAGGTGTGCCATGGCTATAAAAGAAGACTTCGACAACTTAATCGACAAATTGAAAACCGAACGGGACGAGATCGCGTTAAAACTGCATCTTGCCTCAATGGAAGCCAAAGAAGAATTTGAAGGTACCGAACAGCAATGGCAACTGATAAAAACCAAAGCCGCCGAAATAGCCGACGATTCGGTAGAAACTTCCGAAGATTTTATCGCTAAAGCAAAAATAGTCGGTGACGAACTAAAAGAAACTTACCAGCGCATTGCTAAACGTATTTCTGAATAAACACCCGATCCGCCGAGTTTTCTAAAACCTCGGCGGGTTTCTTAACCTATCAAATCCCCGCGCTATCCACATCGAATACTGGAATTCTGGCTAAATTGATTTAAACTCTAAGTAACGCATGACTCACTAAAGACTCGTTAGGAATCAACATGGCTTTTCAATTACGTTTCGGATTTATTATTCCGCTCTTTTTCAGCATGACTGTATGGGCTGAGAATATTCAGATAAAACCTAATCATCCTGAGCAATATACGGTAGTCAGACACGATACCTTATGGGATATATCGGGTAAATTTTTACAGCATCCCTGGCAGTGGCCGCAATTGTGGAGTCAAAACAGCCAAATCAAAAACCCGCATCTTATTTATCCGGGCGATACCATTTATTTTTCCATGGTCAACGGCAAGCCGCAATTGAACCTGACGCGCAATTTCCAGCAAACGCGGTCTGACGCTCCCTGTATTCTTAAAGAAGAAGATTTTAAAAACGGGCGTAAAAATTTTGCACTGACTAAAGACGGGAAATTAAAACCCTGTATTCGAGAGTCCGACATTGAACAACCCATCAAACTGATTCCGTATCATCAAATCGCAAAATATTTAAGCTCACCCAAAGTAGTCGGTGAAAACGAACTAAATAACACACCTTATGTGGTTGATATGGCGAATGATCACGTCATTGCGGGTGCGGGTGATAAAATTTATGTTCGTGCCATATACCACGCGCCAAATACCAAATTTATGGTGTATCGGGCGGGCAGTACCTTTGTCGATGCCGACACACAGGAAGTATTAGGCTATGAAGCAAAATATATTGCCGAGACAGTACTACGTCAGGCAGGCGATCCCGCTACTCTGGAAGTTATTCAATCAGACAGCGAAATTCGTATAGGTGATCGAGCTATGCCGCTGGTAGAAGATGAAGTCAGCCTGAATTATTTTGCCCGACCACCTGAGCAACCGATAAGAGGCAGTATCATCAGTGTACTTAACGGCGTATCACAAATCGGTATTGATAACGTCGTGGTGATTGATAAAGGCAGTCGGGACGGTTTGTTACCCGGTCATGAACTGGATATTTATCAAAACGGCGGTGTAACCCGCGATCCCTACAGTGCTATTAAAAGTGATACTGTGCGGCTTCCTGATGAACTAGCAGGGATGTTGATGGTATTTCGTACCTTTGACCGCGTGAGTTATGCGCTGGTGATGGAAGCACAAAAACCGTTACACATTTTAGATAGAGTTCAAACACCCTGAATACTAACGCGCAAACCCAAGATAACGACCTGAAATACTGGCTTGCGCTACTGCGCACGCCAGCTATCGGTTGCCGCACTTTTCTCAAGCTCTTAAAAACCCACACACCCGAACAGTTATTTGCTGAATCAGCCAATAATTGGACGCGCTTAGGGTTAAAAACCGAAACCATTGCCGCCCTTAAAAATCCCGATTGGGCTGTGATTGATAGCGATTTAGTGTGGATAGACCAGCCCAACAACTGGGCAATCACCATTGAAGACGCACTGTATCCGCCGTTATTAAAAGAACTCAGCGATCCGCCGCCCGTATTATTTGTACGCGGCAATATCGCCTTATTGACCCTGCCGCAAATCGCCATTGTCGGCAGTCGCAACCCTTCTACAATGGGCAAAGAAACCGCCTTTGAATTTGCCAAAAGTCTCAGCCATTGCGGTTTTGTCATTACCAGCGGCTTGGCATTAGGCATTGATGCCGCCAGTCACCAAGGCGCATTAAACGTCGGTGGTTTCACCATTGCCGTGGCAGGTACAGGCTTGGATCGCGTGTACCCTGCGCGACACAAAGACCTCGCTACGGAAATTGTCAACAAAGGCGCGATGGTGTCTGAGTTCCCGCCCGGCACAACCGCCAAAGCCAACCATTTTCCCAGACGCAACCGCATTATCAGCGGCTTAAGCCAAGGTTTATTAGTGGTTGAAGCCGCCAAACAAAGCGGCTCATTGATTACCGCGCGGATGGCATTGGAACAAAATCGTGAAGTCTTCGCCATTCCGGGCAGCATTCACAACCCCTTGGCACGCGGCTGTAATGCGCTAATCCGTGAAGGGGCAAAGCTGGTCGAAACCACCCAAGATATTCTCGAAGAACTTAATCAATATAATCAACAAGATACAGATTTACCTATTGCGACGATGCAATCAATACTTGACCTAGGGCAACAAACATTATTGAATCGTGTCCAATTCAGCCCGACTTCCATTGATGATTTAGTTGCCGACAGCGGTGAACCAGTGGAAATTATTTCCTCAATGTTATTGATTTTGGAGTTGCAAGGCTACCTAGAAGCAACCGCTGGCGGTTGCTATGTCCGTATAAAATGACCAGACACTGCCCATGAAAGAAAATATTTTTGATGTTCTAATGTACTTATTTGAAAACTATATGGAAGAAGAAATTGAAATTTTTCCAGATACCGATGTCATTAGAACTGAACTGATGGAAGCGGGATTTCAACAACTCGAAGTCAACAAAGCCTTCGACTGGTTGGAATCGCTCAGTCTACAAGGCTTGATACAAGCCAGTATCGCGCCCACGTTCCGCATTTTTTGCCGTCAGGAAATTGAAAAGCTGGATATAGAATGCCGCAGTTTAATCCTGTTTCTGGAAAAAAACGGTATTTTAAATTCCACCAACCGCGAGATAGTCATTGATAGAGCAATGGCACTGGAAGACGAAGAAATTTCTCTGGAAAAACTCAAATGGATTACGCTGATGGTGTTACTCAGCCAGCCCAATGAAGAAATCGCCTTCTCACGCATGGAAGACTTTGTGTACGATCTCGTACCGACCTATTTGCATTAATTTATCGTTCCCATACCGTAGGTTGGGGTGAGTTTCGAACCCCAACATATCGTGAGTGAGTTGGGGTTCATACCTCACCCCAACCTAAAAACGATCAGAACCCTATCATCATTCATCCCTCAGCCACGCGCATTATTGATTAAATGACTAAGCATCTTGTTATTGTAGAATCTCCTGCAAAAGCCAAAACCATCGAGAAATACCTCGGCAAAGACTTTCAAGTATTGGCATCCTACGGACACGTCCGCGACCTGATACCGAAAGAAGGCGCAGTTGACCCCAGCCATGACTTCGCTATGAAATACGAAGTCATTGACCGCAATCAAAAGCACGTTCAAGCCATCAGTGCCGCCCTGAAAAACGCCGATGTGTTATATCTCGCGACTGACCCTGATAGAGAAGGCGAAGCTATTTCGTGGCATTTATACGAACTGCTCAAAGCCAAAAAACTCATTAAAGACAAACCCGTGCATCGCGTGGTGTTTCATGAAATCACCAAAAAAGCCGTCACCGAAGCGATTGCCAACCCTGCCGAACTAGACACCAACTTAATCAACGCCCAGCAAGCCCGCCGCGCCTTGGATTATCTGGTCGGCTTTAACTTATCGCCGTTATTGTGGAAAAAAATCCGCCGTGGCTTATCCGCAGGGCGCGTACAAAGCCCCGCATTACGCATGATAGTCGAGCGCGAACTGGAAATTGAAGCCTTTAAAAGCCGCGAATACTGGACGATTGACGCGCTGTTAAACGCCGATGAACAAACCTTTAAAGCCAAATTAACCTATCTACAAGGCGAAAAACTCACCCAGTTCCGCATCAACACCGCCGAACTTGCCGAACAAAGTAAACAAACGCTATTAGCCGCCGCCAACGGGCAATTAATCGTCAGCAAACAGGAAAAGAAACAACAAAAACGCCATCCTGCACCGCCATTTATTACCTCAACGCTGCAACAGGAAGCCTCGCGTAAACTAGGATTTACTACCAAACGCACCATGTCTGTCGCCCAGCAACTGTACGAAGGTATAGATGTAGGCGGCGAAACCGCAGGTCTTATCACCTATATGCGTACCGATTCGGTCAATTTAGCCGTAGAAGCCGTTGCGGAAATGCGCGAGCTAATTGTGGAAAACTATGGCGCGGCAAACCTGCCCAAAGAAGCGCGGGTTTTTAAAACCAAATCCAAAAACGCCCAAGAAGCGCACGAAGCCATACGCCCGACCAATCCGCGTTACACACCCAGCCAAATCAAATCGTATTTGAGCGCGGAACAATTCAAGCTCTATGAACTCATCTGGAAGCGCACCATTGCCTGCCAAATGATTCATGCCACGCTGAACAGCGTCTCCGTCGATTTAAGCTGTGCGGACGGATTGCATATTTTCAGAGCCACAGGTTCAAGCATTGCCAATGCGGGCTTCATGACCGTTTACTTAGAAGGCAAAGACGACAGCAAAGAAAGCGATGACAAAGAAAGTTTCCTGCCCGAGTTAACCGAAGGGCGCGTTGTTCCATTGCAAGACATTCTCACAGGGCAACATTTTACCGAGCCACCCCCGCGTTACGGCGAAGCCAGCTTGGTTAAATCGCTGGAAGAACACGGCATCGGCAGACCGTCCACTTATTCGGCGATTATTTCCACGCTGCAAAACCGTGAATATGTCACGCTGGACAGCAAGCGGTTTTACCCCACCGACGTGGGTCGTATCGTGAATAAATTCTTAACCGAACATTTCACCAAATACGTTGATTACAGCTTCACCGCCAATCTGGAAGATGATTTAGACGCGGTATCACGCGGTGAAAAAGACTGGATTCCGTTAATGCACGCTTTCTGGCAACCCTTTACGACCCTGATTGCCGACAAAGAAACCAGCGTGCAGCGTAAAGACGTTACCCAAGAAGCCATAGATGAGTTGTGCCCAGACTGCGGCAGTCCATTATCTATCCGCCTAGGTCGCAATGGTCGCTTTATCGGTTGCACCAACTACCCAGACTGCTCCTACACGCGCAATTTAACAGGCGACGGCGAATCCAGTGAGCCTGAAATTGTCGAAGGTCGCGTTTGTCCATCATGTGAGTCGCCGTTAATTTTCAAAACAGGTAAATACGGTAAATTTATCGGCTGTAGCGCGTACCCCAAATGCCGCCACATCGAACCCCTAGAAAAACCCAGCGACACAGGCGTGGAATGCCCGCAATGTAAAAAAGGCAGCATCCTGAAACGCAAATCGGGCAAAGGCAAAATATTCTATTCCTGCTCCAATTACCCAAAATGTGATTACGCGCTCTGGAATCAGCCCGTCAAAGAAAGCTGCCCCGAATGCCAATGGCCAATATTAACCATCAAAGAAACCAAACGCCGTGGCGTGGAAAAAGTCTGCCCGCAAAAAGACTGTAAATACGCTACGCCGTATGAGGGTGAACTGGGTGATGGGCAGGGCGAGTCATAATACTCCCAAGATTATCGGGTTACGCTACGGCTAACCCGACCTAAGAATATATACCATTAATATGTTAAAAAAACTTACTTTAGACAATATCACTACGTTTCAACACGCGGAATTTAATTTATCCAAAGGTATTAATATTATCATTGGTGAAAATTCCAGCGGTAAAAGTCATGTATTAAAAATGGCTTATAGTGTGGCTACTATTTGGGAGCAGTGCGGTAAAGAAGCCTGGAGTAAGCAATTAGCTAAAAAAATAATTGGTGTATTTGGCATTGAAGGATTACTTGAATTACGCAATCACACCACATTACTTTCTACCGATATATACAAATACAGTATTACATCAGAGTTTTTTGTTAATCATAAAAGTATTGAAAGTCAACAACTGAGTTTTGTTCTAAATACGCAGAACAAAATTAGCATTAATGGTAGTATTCCTCATGCACCACTTTTAAATAAGCCCATATTTATTCCCGCCAAAGAAGTATTATCTGTTTTTCCTAATTTTATCAGTTTGTACGAAAAATTCGCTTTATCGTTTGATGAAACCTATTATGATTTATGCAAAGCGATTGATAATCCATTATTAAAAAATCCTGACCAGAATCTTATTAGTAAGTTAGAAAATATTATGGGTGGTAAAATTGTATTTAAAGGAAATCAATTTTATCTACAAACAGAAAATGGTGAAATGAACATTTTTATGGTTGCAGAGGGATGGCGTAAACTAGGAATGCTATCGTATTTAATCGCCAACGATTCATTAAAAGAAAATAGTATTTTATTTTGGGATGAACCTGAAACCAATTTAAACCCACGTCTAATCAAACAATTAGCGGCTTTTCTGGTTGAATTAAGCCAGCATAATATTCAAATAATTATCGCAACGCATAATTTATTTCTAATGAAATATTTTGATTATTTACTTAAGCAACCAAATAATACTATTCCTGCCGCTTTTTTCAGTTTAGTAAAAACTGAAAAGGGTGTTTCAGTGGAACAAGGTGAACGATTAAATCAATTAACCACCATTGCCGCATTAGAAGAAGAATTAGCCTTGTACGACCAAGAACAAGCATTGATGTATAGTCAATGGTAGAAAGATAATGACAACTATTTTGACTGAAAAAAGCTTGAATGGAAGTGTATTAGCGTTTGAGTTTTCTGATAAATGGCAGGCTTGTAAATATGATGAACAGCCTTTTTATACTGAAATTAAATATCAAGATTTTAAAGGTGTCGATTTTATAGCTTTATCTAGTAACGGTTTGTTATTAATGGAAGTAAAATATATTACAGCATCTAATAAAAAGAGCTTCCTACGTTTCACTGCTGATGCAGACGATGATAAAGTTAAAAAAATAAAAGACTTGCTAACAAAAACACAACTACAAAAAGTTATTATTCGCTCAAAACGTCCTTATCTAGTTGATGAAATTAGCAAAAAAATTAGAGATACATTATTAGGATTATTTGCTAGTTATCGAAAGGAAGATACAGAATTATTCTCCTATTCACAACCGCTGTTTACTCATAATGATAAACCAATTTTAGTATTGTTTTTTTTAGAACGTAATACTGAATTAAACCAAGAAGAAAACTTCAAACCCTTAGCATCCAATTTAAAATTAGCGATTGAACAAAAGTTAAGTTTCTTAGGTAATATTCAAGTTGGTGTTGTTAATAGTTTGACCTTACCCGCTGCATTAGAAATTAATATCTTAGAAAATACCCCCTATTCTTAATCCAGAGTTTTATCATGCCCAAAAATTATTCTTCCGACATCAACACCGCCGTTCAACAACTGAAAGCAGGTAAAGTGATTGCCTATCCGACTGAAGCCGTGTATGGCTTGGGTTGTGATCCGCTGAATGAAGCGGCGGTGATGCACTTGCTGCATATCAAACAACGTCCGATAGAAAAAGGGCTGATTTTAATTGCCGCTTCATTGCAACAGCTTGAACCGTATTTGCTGTTGACTGAGGAGATAGTGGCGCGGATCACGCCGACGTGGCCGGGTGCAGTGACGTGGGTGATTCCTGCGCGTGCTGATGTACCGAAATGGCTGACAGGCGAACATAACAGTCTTGCAGTCAGAGTCACCGCGCACCCTGTCTCCCAGCAATTAGCGCGTGATTATGGCAGTCCGTTAGTGTCCACCAGTGCCAACGAAACCACGCAACCGTCAATGAGAACCGCCGAGCAGGTGTTAAGCGTGTTTGGTGATAGTGATATTTTTATTCTGGACGGTAAAGTCGGCGAACTGGCACAAGAAACGGCGATTTATGATGCGGTGAGCGGGGCGCGGTTGCGGTAGAGACGTTGCATTGCAACGTCTGTACAACGTCACAATCTAGTTTTCTCTCGTTCCCACGCGCCTGAGACTGTGAAAGTATTTATGTGGGAGAGGCTTTAGCCTCGCATTCGA
>JAURYI010000080.1 GCA_030654015.1 Methylococcales bacterium
TTGATAACACTTTTTGTCGGAAATCTTTTGAGTATGCCATGTTGTCATTCGTGTCGCCACTGGTTCGCCTATTATTTCACAATCATTTTATTGGCGGTTAGCTCTAACAGATGCTCTGCCTGTGTGTTATCACCGTCATAAACGCGCAACTGCACTTGTGCCGCGTTACTCTTTTGAACAGGTAATACAATATTAGTCAGCAAGTCATTGATGCGAAACGGGCTGTACACCCAGCCGAACAGCGCGGCACGGCGTTGTTCTACAGTGTCTATGGGTTGATTTTTTCTGTACACAGGCGCGTACATCAAGGTACCTGCCTGAATATCTTTATCGGTTTCCTGTACCAATGTCACTCGCCCCGACAGCGTGATGATATTTTCATCACGCGCTCGCACCATTGCAGTACGACGCACTGGTTCAGAATACATATCGTAACCAAACGCGCGTAAGTTGCGGTCGGCAAATGCCTCTAAAAAGATAATCGAGGTATAGGCTTCGCGCTTGTCCTCTGGTCGCACCATGTAATCAGGAAAACCTTCGGCACGAATACGCGCCTGATGTGCTGACAGTTGTGCGGCAGGAATCCATAATGAAAATCCCAAACCCTGAATACCGTTAAAATGCTCATTGATACGCAAGCGTTGCACATAAGATTGCCATTCTTGCCGCGTGACCGTTTCTGATGCGTTGAACATAGCTGCACCACTTAACAAAGTTTGTTCGTGGGCTTTCAGTCGCGCCTCTATTTTCAGTTTTATTTCTTCGCTGTTATAGACAAACTGTTGATAGGTACGCGCATCTGCATCTACTTTCATCCAGTAACTTGCCACGCCAGAGCCAGTCAGTCCGAGAAACAACACCAACCACGTCAACAATTTATAAATAGAGTGCATCAGATAAAAATATAATCGGGTAATTAAAGCGTGGATGAGTTCAGTCCATTAAGCAATAATTTTACAAAATCACTGGCTGGTACAGGTTTGCTGCAAAAATAACCTTGATACAGATCACAACCGTGTTGACGTAAAAATGCCAGTTGTTCCGCCGTTTCCACACCTTCTGCCAATACTTTAAAACCCAAATGATGCGCCATAGCAATAATCGCCGCTGTGATTGCCATATCGCCTTGTAAAAAAGGAATGTCATCAATAAACGTTTTGTCGATTTTCAAGACATCCAAAGGAAAATACTTAAGATACGCCAAAGATGAATAGCCCGTGCCAAAATCATCAATGGCAATGCGTACACCTTGATTATGCAGCGTATTCAGAATAGCCATCGCGTGTTGCTGATTGTCCATCAAGCCGCTTTCGGTAATTTCCAATTCCAGAGAACCCGCAGGAAAGCCTGTATCATGAAGTACAGCCGCAACCAGCGCGTTAATATCACTGCGGCGAAATTGATGCGGCGACACATTAACCGCCAGAGTAACAGCAGGCAAACCCTCATCCAGCCATTGCCGCCCCAATCGGCAGGTTTCTTTAAGTACGAAGTCGCCTAATGGAATAATCAGCCCTGTTTCCTCGGCAAGCGGGATAAAGTCACTTGGCATAATCCAGCCTTTAACGGGATCATGCCAACGAACCAGTGCTTCCGCACCGATAATGCGATTGCTGTTAATATCAATTTGCGGTTGAAAGTAAACCTGTAGTTCACGCTGTTCGATAGCGCGGCGCAACCTTGCTTCCAAGGCAATACGTTCACGCGCTTGTTGGGTGAGTTCTTCGGAAAAATAAGCGAAACAGCCGCGCCCTTCATCTTTGGCGTGGTACAGTGCCACATCGGCATTATCCAGTAATGCCTCTACACTATTCCCATGCTGCGGATAAATGGCAATGCCGATACTGACACCGATATAAGCATCACAATTGTCACGCACGGTAAATAATTGCGTCAATGTATCAATAAGATCACTGGCAACATAGACAACGTGTTCATCATGCTCTATCTCTTCCATAAGCACCACAAATTCATCGCCACCTAAGCGTACTACCGTATCCGTTTCGCGCAACCGCGCTTTAATCCGCGCAGCAACCTGTTGTAACAATTCATCACCAACCGCATGACCAAAACTATCATTAACGGCTTTAAATTTATCCAGATCCAGCATTAATACCGCGATCTGACTGCCTGTGCGATGGCTCACGTCAATCGCGTGTCTGAGACGTTCCTGTAAGAGTCGGCGGTTGGGTAATTGGGTTAAGGGATCATAAAACGCCAATTGATTGATATGCTCTTCGGTCAGCTTACGTTCGGTAATATCGGTTAAAGTGGCTACATAATGGGTGACAAGTGTACCGTTATTGCTTTTAACGGCGGTAATAGTCATCCATTGCGGATAAATCTCTCCATTTTTACGCTGATTCCATATTTCACCCTTCCATACGCCTGTATCAAGTATGTGTTGCCACATATCAATATAAAACGCCTTATCATGTCGTCCCGAACGTAATAAGCGCGGTGTCTGTCCTATGACTTCAGCGGCACTGTAGCCAGTAATCTGTGTAAATGCCTGATTAACATTAAGAATAACGCTGTTAGTATCGGTAATTAACATCCCTTCCTGCGCTTCAAACACGGTGGCGGCGATACGCAACTGTGTTTCCGTCTGCTTGCGTATCGTGATATTTTCATGACTGATAACGATACCTGAGCGCGCGCCTTTTAAGGGGGAAACATTCATACAAAACCAACGTTTCTCAGTGGGGGTATGACAAGGATATTCTAAATAAAAATGGTCGCGGATGCCTGATAATACCGCCATAATGCCATCCTGAATGGCGGTAATGTCTTCATTATTCAATCTGTTAATGGCTTTTTGGCACACACTGAAATAATTTGCACCCACTATATCGTAATCAGTTTCATAGAAATCATTGTCTTCAGCAAATTGCCGCCACGCCTTATTAACGGCTAGAATCATTCCTTCTGAGTTTAACACTGAAATATATGCAGTCAGTGAATCAAGAATACTGCTGATAAAGGCTTCGTTATCACGCAGTTGCTGCTCCATTTTTTTGCGTTCGGTAATGTCGGTTGATATGCCGCATAGCGCGTAAATAGTTCCGTCTTCACGGCGTAGTGGTTGCTTGACAGACAGATAGGCATTGCAGATAACACCATCCTTGCTAACATTTATTTCTTCCGTTGCTAATCGTTCACCATGCTCGATAATACGACTGTCGTTATCGCGTAAATTAGCCGCTGTCGCACTATCAAAAAAATCTTTGTCCATTTTGCCTATGATAGCCGCTAGTGGCTGTCCGAACAGTTGTAACACGCGCTGATTGACGTACTGATACTGATAATTGCAATCTTTGATATAAATATAGGCTTCGACATTATCGAGAATAATGTTCAATTTATTTTCGCTATCACGCAGTTGCTGTTCCATGCGTTTTAACTGGGTAATGTCAGTATGCGTACCCGTCATACGCGTAGGCTGTCCATTGCTGTCACGTTGCACAACACTGGCGTGATCTAATACCCACCGAATACTACCGTCTTTATGCAGCATACGATATTCCACTTCATGATAAGGAGTATTGCCTTTTAAAGCATTATCAATGGACTGCCAGGCTCGATCACGATCATCAGGGTAAACAAAATCTTCCCATTGTTGCGTGGTATGTTTAATTTCCTCATAGGTATAACCCAACATCTCTGCCCAAATCACATTGCGCTCTACCTCATTGGTCAGCAGATTCCAATCCCAAAAACCTAAATGCCCGCCTGCCAACACTAACTGGAGTTGCTCTTCACTTTTTTGCAATTTTTCTATAGCGTGTTTGTGTTCAGTGATGTCACGAGTAACAGAAAGTAATGCGGTGATATTTCCCTCGCTATCGCGCAACGGCACGGCATGAGATTCCAACCAGCGATGTGTGCCTTTCATTCCTTGTATTTCAAACTCCAGATTACCAGTCTCGCCCTTGAATACTTGTCGTATCAGCTCAACAAAGGCAGGTCGATATTTGGGCAATAAGATATTTTTTATATTGTTACCGACAACTTGATGTTCAGAATCCGCTTCAATCATTGCTAATCCAGCGCGATTCATCTGCAATAAACTACCATCTACCGCCAATAATTTGACACATTCAGGATCGGTTTCAATGATAGTACGCAGTTGCAGTTCACTTTCGATAAATTGTTCACGAAATTCGAGCAACAGGCTCACAACCAGAAAAGCCACAAAAAAGGAAACAATTAATCCCATCAGCAGATAATCGACAGGTACATATCCCTTTAATAACATCCCCATACTGGCAACAATCATCTCAGACATCAACACCGAAAACAGCACGGTGTACCGCTTGAACTGCAATGCGTTCATGTCTTGGAATTGGTGGAAAATATGTTTTTTCAAGTGCGCAACTTCCTGTCCTTAATAACATTTATCATGGCAGACACAATATACATCTTAGCGTCGATTCCGCCTACGCCACACCCAAAATCCCGTACCCAGCAACAACACTGGCAACACAATTAAAAAGCCAGAACTCAGCACGGCAATCGCGGTATTGCTTAACTGCAACTTGCTGTCAGGTGTGGTTTTAGCAGGAATATCAATAAATTTATCATCATGAATCAACCAATTGACCATGCGTAACCCCATATCCAGATTGCCGACATTACCAATATAGGTATTGGATAAAAAGTCACCATCACCGATTACGACGATGCGTTGTTCAGTGTCGTTGACCTTGCGCGTGAGCGCGTAAGCAAAATTCAACGGCCCTGCGCGTTCCACGCCACCTGCATCAAAACGAATTTTGCCTGACACGGGACTGGTTTCTGTCCACGATTGTTTGGCACTGCTAAACAACACGTCGGCTTTAAATGGGCTGGTTAAATCGGAATCCAGCGCGGCAGTCACAGGATACACAGTAATCGTTTGAAAGCCTTTGGTAATGGGATGTTTGCTGTATTCACTCGCCAGTACAAAACTCGGATCATCAATGCCATACAGTTTTGATTGTCCATCGACCAACGTCCCCGCCAACACACGAATGCCGAGGTAATCCAGCAACGGGGTTAAATGGGCATTATTAGGATCCGTCAATATAAACAGATTGCCGCCCTTGTCGATGGTCTGCTTAATCAATGTGATTTCACCCGCCATTAACGGTACCGCAGGTGCAGAAATCACCAGCAAGTTGGAATTATCAGGAATCGCCTGTACGGTTGCCAGATTCAGCGATTGCGCTTTGATTTTGTGCTGATCCAGAGCTTTACCGAACGTGCCGTAATCAAAATTGGCAATGCCATTAGCAACCCGTTCACCATGCCCTGCTAAAAAAGATACCCAGCGTTCATTGGCATTTGCCAGTTGCAATAAGGCGTTGGTCAACGTTGCTTCATCAATAAAAATCAAACGCTCCATGCGTCCTTGATATTCAATGATAATGCCGCCATCTGAACCGATGTTTAATTCACGGGTTTTTTCAGGGATGGAAGCAGGATCAACAAACGTGAGTGTAATATCGGCTTTGTGATCCTGATAACGCGCTATCAACTGTTCAATCTGCCGCCTGATGATTGCGTCTTTTTTCAGATACGCGGTGATTTGTACTTTATCGGGCAGATTGGCTAACACTTTTTCTGACGCATCGGACAGCGTATTACTGGCATTGCCTGTGATGTCGATTTGTGCGGAAAACCGTTGTGTCAATGCTGCCAGACCGCCTAATAAGCCGACTAATGCCAATGTGATTAAGGTATTTTTTAAACGAGGAGGTAGTTTCATTTTTGTAACCGTTCCTTATCCAGACGACGCACACTGAGCAGTAAAAACAGACTGATAAACAACAGAAAATAACTGACATCGGAAGTCGCCAGCAAACCGCTTTGAATCGCCTGAAAATGCCTGAGTATCGACAAGTATTGAAACAAGCCGCTGGGTTTATCGGCTAACCCCGCCGACCAATCCAAAATCCACAACACAAACATCGCGCCAAACGCGCTCATTGCCGCAACCGTCGGATGATTGGCAAGGCAGGACATAAACAAGCCGATGGCAGCAAACGCGCCAGATAGCAGCAACAACGCCAGTACATTGGCAAATAATTTGCCGAAATCCAGCGTGCCGCCTATCAGCAACGATAACGGCATCAAGGTAATCAACGCCACTATCGTGGCTAATAAACCCAAACTGCCCAAGTATTTACCGATAATAATTTCCGCGTTGGACAACGGCGCGGACAATAACAGCGTTAGAGTTTTATTGCGGCGTTCTTCGCAAATCAGGCGCATGGTCAATAACGGCGAAACCAATAATAAAATAATTGCCGCATTCCCGAACAACGGCGTGACTGTTATATCCGTCAAACTGGGCGCGTTTTCCATCGTCGCTAATTGCGGTTGCAGCAGAGTGAAATTTTCCACCTGCGTTAAAAATAAAAACGCCAAAATGAATTGCAAAATCGCTAATATTGTCCACGCCAATGGCGATAAAAACAGGCTTTTAAACTCGCGGGCGGCTATTGTTACTATCATATTCATAAATCACCCATTAAATATGACTGCCAGTCCTTTAAAGGACTGGCAGTCATTGCTGAACCTGCATGAGGTCAATAAACAATGCTTCCAAGGATTTTTCCGCAGGTAACTCGGCAATCCGCGCCTTCAAGACAATCTCTCCTTGCCGAATCATCAGCACATCGGTACACAATTCCTGCACTTCGGATAAAATATGCGTGGAAAAAATAACCCCATGCGCTTGCCCCAACTCGCGTATTAAGTTGCGAATTTCTATAATCTGCAATGGATCAAGCCCCACCGTCGGTTCATCGAGAATAATCACATCGGGATTATGCACAATGGCTTGCGCGATACCGATACGCTGCTGATAACCTTTAGATAAATTACCAATCAAACGCTCGCTGACCTCTATTAAACCGCAACGTGTTTCTGCCAAGGTGACGGCGGCGGCAATGTCGGCTTTCGGCACACCGTGCAGTTGAGCGCAATAGCGTAAAAATTCCTGCACACTCAGGTCTTTATACAACGGTGGCGTGTCAGGCACATAACCCAAACTGCGTTTGGCGGCTTTAGGATCTGTCTGCATATCAAAACCATTGATAACAATCTCGCCGCTGTTCGGTGCGAGATTACCGCACAACATTTGCAGCGTAGTGGTTTTACCAGCACCATTTACGCCTAAAAAGCCGATTATCTGCCCTTTTTCCAATTCAAAACTGACGTTATTAACAGCACAGTGCTTGCCGTAATAACGGGTGAGTTGCTTGGCACTGATTAAAGTTGTCATTACCGCACCTGTTTTACTAGCTGTTCTAACTCGGTTTGCATTTTTTTACGACTGAATAAAAACGTCCAGCGCGTCCCGCCACATTGCTTCCATAACAACGCCGAACGTATGCCCGCTAATAAACAAGCGCGGATTTTATTGGCAATATCAGGGCGGGATAAATAATCAGGATTACCGTTGACCATAATTCGCGGCTGCAAGTTACTAAGGGTTTCCTGATACAAACCGCCCAGATTGGCAAGGACATTTTCATGCAGCAAACCAAATTGATCCGCTTGAATCTGGGCTTTAATAATGCCCGTTTGAATAATGTTGAGCATTTGTGGCTCTTTCGCCAAGCGATTTTCTAAAAATACCAGCGAAGCACAATAACGCGCCTGTTGTGGTTCGGCGATTTTATAACCTGTCATCTGCCCGCTCAGTTGATCCAAGCCCAGTTTGAGATTATGAAGACCGCCGTAAATATCCAGCACCGTGTCAGCATCTATCTTTAACACACTGCCGATACTGGCTTCCAATGCGGCATTATCTGCTTTACCTGTGGTTGCAAGTTGTTGTACCAAGGCGGCCGCTTGCGCTATGCCTGCCAAGGCGATGGTTTGGTTGGTGAGTGTTTTGAGTTGCATAACATATATCTCAAGAATCGTAGGTTGGGTTAGCGGCTT
The DNA here is from genome assembly GCA_030654015.1 of Methylococcales bacterium. Lineage (GTDB taxonomy): Bacteria > Pseudomonadota > Gammaproteobacteria > Methylococcales > Methylomonadaceae > UBA4132. The sequence goes on from JAURYI010000080.1 coordinate 7,936, forward strand.
TATCGCGTAACCCAACACACTCGTGGGAAATGTTGGGTTACGCTGTTCGACAAGCTCACAGCTAACCCAACCTACAGTACCGGCAATAAACCTGCTAGGTTTTAAAAACCGCGCAGGTTTGAGTGACGCATTAATCCTTAACCCAGCCGTCTCTCAGTGTCACGGTGCGATTAAACACCAGCTTGCCATCGACACTATCAACCGCATCCAGACAAAAATAGCCTGTGCGTTCAAACTGATAGCGATTATCAACACTGGCATCCGCTAAACTGGCTTCAACGCGGCACTCACTTAACACTTCCAAGGAATCGTGATTAATCGCATCCAAGAAATTGTCTTCGTTGTCAGGTTGCGGCACGGTGAATAAACGGCTGTATAAGCGTATTTCAGCGGGTTGTGAGTGCGCTTCTGACACCCAATGAATCACGCCTTTGACTTTGCGCCCTTCGGGATTTTTGCCTAAAGTTTCCGTGTCATAGCTACAACGTAATTCAATAACAAGACCGTCTGCGTCTTTAATGACTTCATCACAACGAATCACATACGAACCGCGTAAACGTACTTCACCGCCTTCAATCAGGCGTTTGTATTTAGGTGGTGGAATTTCCGCAAAATCATCTTGTTCAATCAAAATAACTTTAGAAAACGGTACGATACGTTTGCCGAGTTCATGACGTTGCGGATGATTGCCGACTTCCAGATGTTCTACTTGGTCATCGGGATAATTGGTAATCACCACGCGCAATGGTTGTAACACTGCCATTGCCCGCAACGCATTTTCATTCAAATCTTCGCGGATGCAGTATTCCAGTACGCCCATTTCTATCCATGAGTTTTGTTTGGTCACGCCGATGCGTTCACAAAAATCACGGATGGCTTTGGGGGTAAACCCTGCACGGCGTAAACCTGCAATCGTTGGCATACGCGGATCATCCCAACCGTTGACGTGTTTTTCCATCACAAGTTGGTTGAGTTTGCGCTTGCTGACAATGGTGTATTCCAATTGCAAGCGGGCAAATTCAATTTGTTGCGGATGACAGGCAATGTCGATGTTATCCAGTACCCAATCATAGAGTGGACGATGGTCTTCAAATTCCAGCGTACATAATGAATGGGTAATGCCTTCGATTGCGTCAGAAATACAGTGGGTGTAGTCGTACATCGGATAAATACACCACGCATCGCCCGTGCGATGATGATGCACACGGCGAATACGATACAGCGCGGGATCGCGCATATTGATATTAGGTGATGCCATGTCGATTTTGGCGCGTAATACATACTGACCATCGGCGAATTCACCTGCACGCATACGCGCAAATAAATCCAGATTGTCGGCAATGGGACGGTGACGGTTAGGACTTTCTTTACCTGATTCGGTCAAGGTGCCGCGCATCACGCGCATTTGTTCGGCAGTTAAATCATCAACATAAGCCAAGTTTTTTTCAATCAGCTGCACGGCATATTGATACAGGTGTTCAAAATAATCAGAGGCATGGTATAAACCTGCCCATTGAAAACCCAGCCAATGCACATCACGCTCGATGGATTCCATGTATTCGATGCTTTCTTTTTCGGGATTGGTATCATCAAAACGCAGATTACAAGTGCCGTTATTTTCGATGGCAGTACCAAAATTCAGGCAAATAGATTTGGCATGACCGATATGCAGATACCCATTCGGTTCAGGCGGAAAACGGGTGGCAACTTTGCCGTTGTGTTTGTTGGTTTGTAAATCATTGGCGATGATTTGCCGAATAAAATTCGCAGGTAAGATAGTATCGTTGTTGGTAGACATGAAGTTATTGTAATGAGGTTAATGAGGATTAGGCTGTAAAAGCGCGGTGTATAAACAATCTTAATTATACTCTGCACGGTTGGCGTTTTGAAAAATGAAATTATCCAACACAATGACAATCCGTCGATTAATGTGAGTAACTGCAATAATCAAGCACTTAGCGGCGATTTTTCAAAATGCGATTAAAATTATAAGCTGTTGATAATAAATGCTTTTTATAAATTGTCGATTTTTTATACAATTTAACAAAACTGTAATAAAAACCGATACTAAGCGATAAATAAATGGGGTTATCCACAGAGTTATCCACAAAAAATGTGAATAACTTTATAAGCGTGTATAGACCCGTTAAAGCTATTGGACTCCTATCACTTATCTATCTATGATTAGCCGTGTATGCAAGCCATTTTTCACGCGGAGGTGTTGTTTATGCCAGAGTTACCTGAATTACAGTCTTATGCACTCAGTGAAAAACTCGGCGAGAGTTTGCAGACCTTGGTTTACAAAGGCTATTACAAAAGCCAGCCTGATACGCCGCTGGTATTGAAACTGCTTAAATTTTTATCCTGTTGGGACGATCAGTCCCGCCATTTACGGCAAAAAATTGAACGGTTGAAAGTGCTGCATGATGCGCGTACCTGTACGCCGATAGCATTGGAGCTCAATAGCAATATGCAGTTTATTGTCCAGCCGTGGTTTGCAGGACAGCCGTTGAATATGTGGATGGCACAACAAAACAGCGTCACCCTGCCCGATTTTTTTACTATCGCCTGCACCTTGGCAGATATTTTGCAGTCCGTGCATGAGGCGGGTATTACCCACGGCGGCGTTAAACCGCATAACATCTTAGTTCAATCCAATACGCTGATATTACGCCTGACCGATTTCATCACACCATTGGATATTCGTGATGTCAGTCATTTCATTTACGACACTGAATTTGTCCGTGGCACACTGGCGTATACCTCGCCTGAGCAGACCGGGCGCATTAATTATCGGGTGGATTTTTCTACCGACTTGTATTCAGTGGGCATTGTGTTTTATGAACTACTGACAGGAAAATTGACGTTTTTTTCTACTGATCCGCTGGCATTGATTCATTCGCATTTAGCAGAAGAAGCCCCGAAAGCACATGAAATTAACCCTGCTGTTCCTGAACAATTAAGCGATATTATCGTTAAACTGGTAATGAAAAACCCCGAAAAACGCTATCAGAGCGCGGCGGGGTTATTAGCGGATTTATTGCGTTGCCGTGATGATTATCTGGCAAACGGCACGGTGAGTTTTTTTCCAGTAGGCTTGCGTGATCGAAGCAAGCGTATTATTTTCATTTCCAAAATGGTCGGGCGGCACACCGAATGTGCACTGATTCAGCGTGAATATGAGGCGGTAATTACAGGTGATTTTCGCTCCGTTTTTATCTCTGGTCTATCGGGCATAGGTAAAACGCGCCTGATTCAGGAGTTACAAAAACCCTTGGTAAGCAATCGCGGCTATTTCACCTCGGGTAAATTCGATCAATATCAAAAAAATATTCCCTATAGCTCGCTGATTCAGGCTCTGCGCAATCTGATGCGGACTTTTTTAACGGAAAGTGATACGCAAGTTGCCCAATGGAAGCACAAAATTCTTGCCGCTGTCGGGCATGATGGCAATGTGATTATTGATGTCGTGCCAGAACTGGCATTTATTATCGGCACACAACCCGAAATCGCCCATTTGCCCCCTGTGGAAGCCCGCAATCGCTTTAATAATTTATTCGGGCGTTTTTTATCGTGCCTTGCCAGTGCCGCGCATCCTTTAGTATTGTTCATTGATGATCTGCAATGGTGCGATAGCGCGACTTTTGATTTTTTGCAAAACCTGTTTATCAATCCGCAGGAACATCCGTATTTATTTTTTATCGGCGCGTACCGTCATAACGAAGTCGATGCCGATCATCCGCTCACCAAGTTAATTCGCACCATTCAACAACAGGAAGGCGCGTTGCAAGCCATTCGTTTGGAAGCCCTGAATGAAGATGATTGTCATGAAATGGTGGCGTATATTCTGGATTCACCTTTAGACACAACCGTTAATTTAGCGCAATTCATTACCCACCTGACCGAAGGTAATCCGCTGTTTGTCAGTGAAAGTCTGGCGTGGCTGTACAACGAAGATTTACTCTATATCAATGATAAACAGCATTGGTGCTGGAATATGGCGAAAATTCATAATACGAAAATGCCGAGTACCGTTGTGGAATTATTCAGATCCAAAGTGCGCAAATTACCACCCGCCACCTTGCATATTCTTAATTACTGCGCCTGCATGGGTAATCGTTTTACCGCTGAGGACGTTGCGTTAGTGACTGACATAACGGTAGAACAGTTGTTTGAACATTTAAAACAGGTGTTGAGTCTGGGGCTATTGTTAGAAAATAAAGCTGATTTACAGTTTGTTCATGACCGCGTACAAGAAGCGATATTACAACAAGTCGATAGTCAAAATCGTATTGCTATTCATTGGCGTATCGGCAATCGTTTATTGAATGCAATACCCGAAGGTGCGAATTTAGCCGCGCAAGATAATTTATTCACTATTGCCACCCATCTTAATCGCGGTTATCCAAGTGTTATCAATGAGGAGATACACAGTAACTTAGTGGCTAAATGGCGCGGTTTTAGTGAGGATAAAACCAAAGAAGCAATGCGTTATCAACTGGTGGATATTAATTTTCAGGCAGGAAATAAAGCTCTGGACGCACTTGCCAGTCATGCGGCGAATGATTTTTTTCGTAATGCCCATCATTATCTGCCTGACGATTGCTGGGGAACTGCCTATCAGCTGACTTATCGCATCTATCAACGTCTGGCAAAAACCGATTTAATCTGCGGACGTTATGAAGAATCAGAGGCTCTGCTGAATCAATTGATAGATCACGCGACCAGTGATTTTGACAAAGCCGAAGCCTTGGCGGAGCAAACCACCTCGTTATCCTCATTCGGCAATTTCAATCAGGCAATCATCACCGCTAATCGTGGTCTGGCATATTTTAATAAAGCCATACCCGAAAACCCTGAACAGGCACAGCAGCGGATGCAAACTTTAATGGCAGAGATTGCCGCACAAGGGGATGTCTGGCACACCATATTAACAATGCCCTTTACCCAAGAACGTGAAAGTAAAATTGAATTAGCGTTTTATAGCGAATTGATTCCTGATTTGTATATGTCAGGTCTCGTACCGCAACTGTATCTGTCCGCCGCGCAATCGACCCAACTGTGTTTGTCGGGTGGCATGGATGAATCAGTGATTTATTCGTTTTCCATTATGGGCTTGAATTTAGGCGAACAGGGACAGTTTGAACTGGCATTTCGTTATGAAGATTTAGCGCACGACTTATGCGCAAAATATCCCAATACCTTTGGCGCGACACGCGGCATGAACGGCATCGTCTGGTGCAATATGCACTCGCGCAGTCACCCTGCCGATATTGTGGGCTATTGCTTAAAAGCCATACAGTGCGGCAAGAATTGCGGCGATTTGTATAACGCAGGACTGTCTTATGGCCCCAAGATGTGGAATTTACAGGTGCAGGGTAAAAATCTGCGCCACATCGAAGAAGTCGCCGAAGAATGTTTGCAATTTTCCACTAAAAACCAATTATTTTTCTCCGTCAGTTTAGCCGAAGCCGTGCTGGCGGGCTGGGTCGCGCCGATGAAAGCCGACTATAAGCCCGTTGCAATGGAAGACACCTTAACACGCTGGGCAGACAGTAATTATGTCGCTGCATCGGGCAGTTATTTTGTACTGCTTGCCATCAGCCAATACTACCGTGGTGAATACGTTGCCGCGAGCGTGTCACTGGCCGCCGTAGAAAATTATCTGCACGGCTTAACAGATAATGTCTTAAAGCGGCTGTGGTATGTGTTTCGCATATTAAATCAGCTGCGCATGACCCCACGCGGACAATGGCAGCATTGTCAGGCAGACATCAGACCGTTGTTAAAGAAAGTTGAAACGTGGGCAAATCTGGGTGTGTTGTTAAAACCCTATCTTGCCTTTATCTACGCTGAAATTGCCCGCCATCAAAACCAGATACGCACCGCAAGAAACCGTTATCTGGATGCTATCGCCAGTGCGCACTCACAAGACTATGTGTTATTAGCAGGACATCTGCATGAATGCGTAGGTGATCTGTTAATGGAAAGTACATCAGGAAATGCGGAAGTGTATTATGCGGAAGCGCGGCGTTTGTACGTTCTGTGTCATGCCCAAGAAAAAATAGAACGCCTGCACAAATTTTATGCCAATTACTCAATAATCACCCATAGTACGAGTAATGGAATCAATATCATGAGCAAAAATGATGAATTATCCACCCTGCCCAATCTCGATATTAACTACCTGATGAAATCCGCACTGGCATTGTCAGCAGAAACTGATTTAGAACAATTGCTGCACAAAATCATGACGGTGGTATTGGAGTGTTCAGGTGCGCAACACGGCTATTTATTAATCAAGGAACAGGATGAACTGGTGGTCGCGGCAGAAAATCACATCGGCAAACAACCGATATTGCAAACGCAACATATCAGCATGACGAAAGCACAGGGCGTCTGTCCTGCCATTGTCAATTATGTGTTTCGTACTCACGAAAAAGTAGTGTTGCGTGATGCCTGTACCGAAGGTGATTTTCAATCTGTACCTGAGGTACAAGCGATGGGCTTGCGCTCGGTATTGTGTCTTCCCGTTATTAAACAAAGATTATTAATCGGCGTGTTGTATCTGGAAAATCGTTTATCGGACGGTATTTTTACCCGCGAAAAAACGGGCATGACCGAACTATTAACTTCCCATACCGCTATTTCTCTGGAAAATGCGCGTTTGCTGGAAGAAACCCGTCGTGCTTATCAAGAGCTGCAAGAAAGTCGGGAACACATGATGCAAATGGAAAAACTGTCTGCATTAGGTACGCTGGTCGGTGGCGTGGCGCATGAAATTAATAACCCACTGATGGGGGTGATGAATTATGTAGAATTTGCCCAAGAAAAAACCACCGATGTAAAAATACATAAGGTCTTGGGTCAGGCGTTGCACGAAATCGGGCGCATTAAAACCATCGTGCGTAATATGCTGATTTATGTGCGCACTAGATCCAATTCCACCGAAACCTGCCGCATTAGCGATACTCTCAGCCAAACCCTGTCATTATTGGAAGGTGAATTTAAAAAATCCAACGTGCGCATCAACATCAATCTTCCCGACAATCTGCCCTCCATACAATTCGGCGCGGACAGTTTGCAACAAGTATTAATCAATATATTACTCAATGCCCGCGATGCGTTAAGTGAAACGGTTGCACCGTGCATTGATATTACTGTACAACTCAATCAAACCAGCCTGAAATTAAACCTGTGCGATAACGGTTCAGGCATTCCAGAGGCGATATTGTCACGCATATTCGATCCTTTTTTTACCACTAAACCACCGGGAAAAGGCACAGGTTTAGGCTTATCGGTATCCTATCGGTTAATTGAAGAAGCAGGCGGCAGCATCACGGTCTACAACAGACCTGAGGGAGGTTGCTGCATGAATCTACAATTTAAAATAGCGGAGTGAATCTAAAAGCACTGCAACCTATTTACCTCGACCGTGTCATAAAATGTATTACGACAGTTTACCAACGATGAGCCTCGCACCTGAGTACGCCTCATCGCATTAAGTAACTGTATAAAAGTTTTCGAGTAAGGAGGAGTACAAAGCTAGGTTTGTATTCCAACTACTCAATGTTCAGCACCACCCATTTTAAAATCTGGTTACTTTTTGAGGAGAATACCCATGCTCTGGTTACTCACGCTGCTCATCCTGCTCGGTCTGTTAAGTTACCACCAGCTCTCGTTACATAAAGCCGCATTAGCGGTCGCGTTATTGCTGGGAGCTTATCTGTTGCTACATGGTTTAACGCCGCTCAGTAAAATCCTGTGGTTTGCCTATCTGGTCATATTTATTCCCCTCACTGTCCCGTTTATTCGCCGACAGTTAATCAGCCGCACGGTATTTCAGTGGATGAAAACAGCTCTGCCAACCATGTCAAACACCGAGCGTGAAGCCTTGGACGCAGGTAATACTTGGTGGGAGGGCGAATTATTTTCAGGTAAACCCGACTGGAAGGTATTGCAGGCGTTACCGATTGCCCAACTCACCAGCGAAGAACAGGATTTTCTTGATAACGAGGTAGAAAACCTGTGCGCCATGCTCAATGATTGGGACATTACCCATAAACGCAAAGACTTACCGCCCGAAGTCTGGACTTATATCAAACAGCATAAATTCTGCGGCATGATGATTCCTAAAGCCTACGGCGGGCTGGCATTTTCGGAAACCGCGCATTCTGAAGTGGTAATGAAAATTGCCAGTCGTTGCTCAACGGCAGCGGTCACCGTGATGGTGCCTAATTCTTTAGGGCCTGCGAAACTGTTATTAAATTACGGTACGGAAGCGCAAAAAAATTATTATTTGCCGCGTTTAGTCACGGGTGAAGAAATTCCCGCGTTTGCCTTGACCAGCCCTGTCGCGGGCAGTGATGCGGGCGCGATGACTGATACGGGTATTGTTTGCACTCAGGATGACGTGCTGGGTGTGCGCTTGAATTGGGAAAAACGTTATATTACCCTCGGCCCGATTGCTACGGTATTGGGTTTGGCTTTTAAACTCTATGATCCCGATAAACTCATCGGCGACACTGACAATATCGGCATTACCGTCGCGTTAATTCCGACCTATACCGCAGGTGTGTCGATAGGCAGACGGCATAATCCTCTGGATTCCGCATTTCAAAACGGCCCGAACTGGGGCAAAGATGTATTTATTCCGCTGGATTATTTGCTCGGAGGGGTCGCGCAAGCAGGCAACGGCTGGACGATGCTGATGCACAGTTTGACCACAGGACGCGCAGTGTCTTTACCCGCGCTCAGTGTTGCCGCAGCTAAATTTACCTGCCGCAATACGGGAGCTTACGCCCGCATTCGCAAACAATTTAATGTGCCGATTGGTGAATTGGAAGGCATTGAAGAACCGTTAGCGCGTATCGCTGGAGAAACCTATATTCTCAATGCGGCGCGGTGTGTCACCAATGCCGCATTAGATAATGGCGAACGCCCTGCTGTTATTTCCGCCATTTTAAAATATGAACTGACCGAAAGAATGCGCCGCGTGGTCAATGACGGCATGGATATACAAGGCGGTTCGGGGATTTGTTTAGGGGCAAAAAATTATTTAGGGCGGTTATATCAAGTCATCCCGATTAGCATCACTGTAGAAGGTGCGAACATTTTAACCCGTACCATGATGATTTTCGGACAAGGCGCGATACGTTGTCATCCGTTTATACAAGCAGAAATGGCGGCGATACAAAACAATGACGTGGCGCAATTTGATAGCCTGTTATTTCAGCATCTTGGCTTTTGGGGACGTAATAAAAGCACTGCATTGTGGTTGGGCTTAAGCAATGCGCGGTTTTATCAGACCTTGGGCGATAACGACACGCAACGCTATTATCAGCAAATAGCCCGTTTAAGTGCGGGTTTTGCACTGGCGACGGATTTCGCATTAGTCACTTTGGGCGGGTCATTAAAACGCAAAGAACGCCTATCAGGACGTTTCGCCGATGTACTCAGCAATTTATATTTATGTTCCTGCGTATTGAAATACTACGAACACCAAGGCAGTCAAACAGACGACGCGCCGTTATTGCATTGGGCGTGTCAACATACGCTGTACCGCGCACAACAAGCATTATTAGCCATTTTTTGGCAGCTGCCGTTTCGTCCAGCGGCGTGGGCGTTACGCGGACTTATTTTTCCATTCGGCAAACCCAATTCACCGCCCAGTGATACATTAATTCATCAAACAGCGGCGTTATTGCTTCATGATTCAGAGACCCGCGACCGTTTAACACAGGGGATTTATATCAATCATCATCCCGATGATGCCACAGGCAGAATTGAACTGGCGTTTAAAGCGGTATTAGCCGCCGCGCCAGTTGAAGCAAAAATTCGCGCCGCCAAACTGCACAAAGCCGATAACAGTGCCACGCGGGCATTAGAACGCGGCATTATCAGTGAAGCAGAAGCACAATTAGTGCATACCGCCGAGCAAGCACGATTCGCGGCAATCAGCGTGGATGATTTTAATGCGGAGGAAATGCTTGGTAGATGAGGATGTCGGGCGGGTATAGCATTTCAAATAGAGATGGAGTGCAAACTTGGGTTTGTACGCCATCTCATCAATTTTTCGCAACCTCAAAAAATTGGGGACGAACCTGATTATATAATTTTAAGGATATACTTTAGGCGGAACATTCAACACTGCACCTTCTGCCTGAATACATTTCACATTGCCAAGAACAGCCCAAACGTCTGATTCTACAGTGACTTCATCTAGCATCACATTGCCATTCCCTTTCTTTAAGGCTTTATCTACTGCCATTTCTAAATTTGGAATTTTATTAAGGAATGGATATTGATTCAGCAAGAAAAAGCTGCAATCTTCACCTGAGAATCTTCTTGCCGCACTGGCATCAAGTTTTGAAACTTGAGTTAAATCAATATTTTTTGTAGAAACAATAGAAAGGTCGGCGACTCGGTGTGAACAGCCACTTAACAGGAATACGGTCGTAATGGCTAAAAAACCAAGTGATTTATTTATTTGTGTCATGTGCGACTCCATTGACTCTCCAGCAATCCTGAGTATAAAAAGGACGTAATAAGTTAAACCAACTATGCTCTACCTCTGCATTTAACAACAAATTGGCGTGCGATGAATTGAGTGCATTATCTAAGGCTTGGTCAAGCGTTGCATTACCATCACCATTTAATCCAATACCCAGCACTCTATTTTGACAGTCTTCACCTCTGGTATTGCCTTTCACCATCTCTCTGGTTACTTTGATATTTGAGGTATCGACATTTTTTCCAGAAAGGGCAGTAAATTCGGAGCGTGTCGAGGTCGCACACCCACTAAGAACAGCTAAAATAAGATAAGACAAGATTATTATTTTCATAATCAACCGTTTTTAAAGTTGTAACAAAATACTGACGCTCAAAAAGGCTGTTTTCTTCCTGCCATGTCAATAAACGAAGTGTTAAGTTTTGTTAAACATAACGGTGTTGAAGTGTAGTGCTATTCTTAACCAAAGCAAGTAAGCACTACAGAATAAAGGCGATTTTTGACAAAAAATACAAAACTATGACTGGTATGACTGGAAAGCTACATTAATCATCATCCAAACGAAACACCTGACCGTAAGTGGTGGTTTCATCAAAATCTTCCCAGATATACTGAGGTTGAATAATCGGCTTGGTTGCCAGTGGTGCGGTGACTAAGTCGGCGACACCCGATGTTAAGCGACTAAGACCGTGTAACGTGCCTTCCATTGTGCCGCCAATAATGCCAAACACGATATTACTGCCTTCGGCGTTGGTGTCATTGATAATACTTTTAGGCACTTCCAGCCAAGAAGTTGCGACATTAGTGATGCCATTTTTAGCTTTATCACCGACTTTTTCACCATAACTTCTTTGCCGTGGTTGCTGTTGATAGTGTTGTTTGGTCTGTTGGTATTGTGGTTGGTATAGTTCATCCGCCAACACAGCCGATGAGTAAACAAGCGATAAACCTGTCAACACACCAGCAGCAAAAAAACGATGGAAGGTATTCATGATAAATCTCGCTGTCAATGTTAATTAATAAATTGAGTATAGCAGAGCTATTATTTTTGTTTGCCTAATGCCTTGGCAAACACATTGCCCATCGTACCTTGTTGAGGTACTGATGGTTTGGCTTGTTTGTTTATCGTTTGCCGTGCGGGGCGTGCGGGTTTAATAATGTCGCTGGCATCGACCGTACTTTTCATGGATAAGGCAATGCGTTTGCGTTCAACATCAATTTCCATCACCGTGACTTTGACCATATCGCCTGTTTTCACTGCATCTCTGGGGTCTTTGATAAACGTGTCTGATAAATGCGAAATATGCACCAAACCATCCTGATGCACGCCAATATCGACAAACGCCCCGAAGTTTGCCACGTTAGTGACCACGCCCGCTAATTTCATCCCGACTTTTAAATCGCTGATTTTTTCAATACCCGCCTGAAATTCCACGCTTTTAAATTCAGGGCGCGGATCACGACCGGGTTTTTCCAATTCTTGCAATATATCTGTGACCGTCGGCAAACCAAATTGTTCATTGGTAAAATTGGCAGGATTCAGCTGACGCAAAAATTGACTTTGCCCGATTAAATCACGGATAGATTTGCTGGTCTGGCTGATAATCGCTTCCACCACAGGATAGGCTTCGGGATGCACGGCGGACGCATCCAGCGGATTATCGCCATTCATCACCCGCAAAAAGCCTGCCGCCTGTTCGTAGGCTTTATCACCCAAACGCGGGACTTTTTTCAGTTGCTTGCGATTTTTAAACGCGCCGTGTTCATTACGAAACGCGACAATATTTTCACTGACACTGGCTGATAAACCCGATACTTGTTTTAACAACGCCACCGAAGCGGTATTGACATCGACACCGACCGCGTTCACGCAGTCTTCAACAACGGCATCCAAGCCACGCGCCAGCTGTACTTGATTAACATCGTGCTGATATTGCCCTACGCCTATGGATTTTGGCTCAATTTTTACCAGTTCGGCTAATGGGTCTTGCAAGCGGCGGGCGATAGACACCGCGCCACGCAACGATACATCTAACTCAGGAAATTCTTTCGCCGCCAATTCAGAAGCCGAATACACCGACGCGCCCGCTTCGGATACGGTGATTTTAGTGAATTTCAAATCAGCATATTGTTTCATTACATCGGCAACCAGCGTGTCAGTTTCGCGTGAACCTGTGCCATTGCCGATACTGACTAACTGCACTTGATGCTGTTTAATCAATTTTGCCAGTGTGGCAATCGACTCGCTCCATTGTTGACGCGGAGGGTGCGGATAAATGGTCGTGGTATCGAGCAGTTTGCCTGTGGCATCTACGATGGCGACTTTCACACCTGTCCGAATTCCGGGGTCTAAACCCATTGTAGTTTTTGCCCCCGCAGGCGCGGCTAATAATAAATCTTTAAGATTACTGGCAAATACACGGATAGATTCCAGTTCTGCCGCTTCACGCAATTTGAGTTTTAAATCCACATCAATGCGGGTGAATAATTTAATTTTCCACGCTAACCGCGCCGTTTCCGCCAACCACGCATCGGCAGGTTTACTGGTGTCGGTAATGTGCAGATGCCGATTAACCACTTGAGCGCATTGTTCATGCGCAACCTGTTCATCAGCGGCAGGTTTTAGCGTGAGTTGTAATAAATCTTCATTACGTCCGCGCAATAATGCCAAGGCACGATGTGAAGGGATTTTATGTATCGCCTCCGAGTAATCAAAATAATCTTTGAATTTAGCGGCTTCGGCTTCTTTACCTGTCACCACAGTGGCATGAACAATGCCCTGTTGCCAGATACGTTCGCGCAATTCGGTCAATACGTCGGCACTTTCGGCGACTTGTTCCATGATGATTTGCCGCGCCCCTTCCAACGCGTCGGCGGTAGTGAGTATGCCTTTTTCGGCATCAATGAACTGCGCGGCGAATTGTTCAGGTAGTAAAGTACGGTCGGCTAACAGGCTATCAGCAAGCGGTTGTAATCCAGCTTCTCTGGCAATCTGCGCTTTAGTGCGACGTTTGGGTTTGTACGGTAAATACAAATCTTCCAACAACGTTTTAGTATCCGCATCGTTAATAGCTTGTGCCAATTCAGGCGTAAGTTTGCCTTGACTGTCAATGCTGTTTAACACGGTGTTACGGCGGTCATTGAGTTCACGCAAATAAATTAAACGTTCCGCCAAAAAGCGCAGTTGGGTATCGTCTAAATTCCCCGTGACTTCCTTGCGATAACGGGCAATAAACGGCACAGTCGCGCCTTCATCGAGCAGTGCAACCGTGGCACTGACTTGTTGCGGTCTAACCGCTAATTCTTGGGCAATACGGGCAATAACATCCATTGGTTTACTTTTATGAGCAGTTGATAACTGAGCTATTGTAGCGGCTGGATGCTTTTACTGCCATTGACTAATCTGCACAAATGCCAAAGCGAATGGGTTAATCCTTAATAAATCTATATTTTTGCTACCGATAGGCAAAAAAATCATAAGCGATTTATATCTTAAATGTGTTATATAGTAGCATTTGGTAATATACTGTCAGCTATTCACTCATTGTAGTATTATTTTTAAGCGAGCAACTATCTTGGAAAACTTTACACCTATTTCAGCATTAGCAGGCGGGGCGTTGATTGGACTCAGCGTCACTGTATTTTTATTATTTAACGGGCGCATTGCAGGGGTGAGCGGCATTTTAAACGGCGTGTTTTTTGCGGCGAAAAATGACCGCCTATGGCGGTGGTTATTTTTGCTGGGCTTGGTGCTGGGGGCATGGCTGTTTAATATGGGGTTGCCTGATTTTAATGTGCCACGACAAAACTACCCGTTGCCATTACTGATTATCGGCGGTTTTTTGGTGGGCTTCGGCGCACGCTTAGCCAATGGTTGTATCAGCGGACATGGTGTGTGTGGTCTGGCTAATCTATCGGCACGCTCTTTGGTGGCAACGGGTGCGTTTATGCTTTCAGGTATGCTGACTGTGTATGTTATTCGTCATGTATTGGAGCTTGCGGCATGAAAACGAATATTATTGCGTTGTTATCAGGTATTATTTTCGGCATCGGCTTATCGTTGTCACAGATGATTAACCCTAATAAGGTACTGAATTTTTTGGATATTACAGGTGATCGTTTTGATCCTAGTTTGATTTTTGTGATGGTCGGTGCATTATCAGTAGCAATGGTATCGTTTAAATGGATACGCAAATTGTCTGTGCCGTTATTCGGTCAGCATTTTCAACTGGCTAAAAATACCATTATTGATAAGCCGCTTATTATAGGTGGAGTTATTTTTGGTATCGGCTGGGGGATGACTGGCTACTGCCCAGGCCCTGTCGTGGCTGGTTTAGGTTTATTTTCACTGGAATCCGTGATTGTGATTGCCGCTATTTGTGTGGGCTTTTTTGCGTATAATGCCCTATTTGAACGCAACCACTAACACACGCTAACAATTATGAGCTTATTACTATTTTCTCTGCGCGGTGTTCCTGATGATGAAGCAGATGAAATACGCGACTTGCTCACTGAACAGGATATTGATTTTTATGAAACCCCCGCTGGTAATTGGGGGGTTTCCATGCCTGCTTTTTGGCTAAGGGATGAGTCTGAATTAGCAACCGCCCAAGCCTTGTTAAATACCTATCAGCAACAGCGTACTATCACACAACGTGAACTGTATTTACAAACCAAACCCAAAACCCTGTGGCAAGCCTTTATAGAAAGACCGTTGTTATACTTCGTTTATTTTCTGGCAATGGCGTTAGTGCTTTACGCCTCCGTTCGTTTACTGTTTGAATTTGGTTTGTAATGGGATTCCCAAAAATATTTTTTATCGACTAAAATTTTGTATGTCTAACCCTTTTCAATAAGAACATCGTACAATATCTCATACTACGCATTCAGTGCTTTTGCAAGTTTACTCAATATGTGTTTTTTAGCGCGTTGTTTGCTTTGTTTTTAAGCCGCCAAACGATCAAACAGGGGAACAAAAATATGAAAAAAAATAAATTACCGTCAATCGTATTGCTATGCGTCAGTGTCGGCTGTATTGCAAACATGAGTGTCGTTTCCGCTACTGAAACTGCACCGCAAAAAAAAGCCGTCACCAAAAATGTAACCGTTCAAAAAAAAATTAAGCCCGTACCGAATCGTAAAATAACCGAGCGCGATATTACTGAATGCACACGAATACTGAGCAAAGCCACGAAATTAGAAAATGACAGACTGTCGCAAAAAGAAATGCTCGCCATAGCCGCTAATAATACCAAAATAAGCCAACACCTGAAAAAACCTGCCGACGTACAATTGTTTGCTTCCGATGATCCCGCCGCTATCGCCCATTTAACAGGAAAAACCATCGTTCCGCCCCCTGCCCCTGTTCTCAAACACACCGCTAAAGCAACAAAAATACCACCTATAGCAAGCACAACGGCTAAACCCATCGCAAAATCAACAGTACACAGCGTGTCTAAAACCGACCCCAAAGTGTTCTCTGCGGACGCACCTAAAGCTGTCGCATCACATAGCAAGCCTGCAACGGCTAAATTAACGGTAAATCCTGCTGCTACTAAAACGACAACGCCACCTGCACAGGCAACTCGCTCACAACCGCATATTGAATTATTTGCACCCAATACTGCTGCCGATTTAGATCACTTAGAAGGCAGGTCTGCCAGTCTGGAAGTGATTCAAAAACCCACATCTGCGGACAAATCTGCAACGGCGCATTCAAAAACTAAAGCAAAAAAACAGCTGTAACATACCGCTGACTACCTCCCTGTTGCTGTGCAAAAGCACAGCACACCCTGCTCCCACCTACACTACTTCGATTATAAAATGCAAGCCTACAAAGCCCTGCTTCCGCTCTGTGTATCGCTGATTATTTTAGTTCCGCACCGCGCGTGGACAGCAACCACACTTAATAATCCTTACACCGAAGACGAAGGCAATCTCTCCGTATTATATGAATCGTTTACTGAACGACCCAAACACTTAGAACCTGCCGCCGCTTACAGTTCCAACGAATATGCCATTATCGGACAGATTTACGAACCGCCATTTCAATACCATTATTTGAAACGACCCTATCAATTAGTGCCGCTCACCGCCACTAAAATGCCTGATATTCAATATTTGAACGCCAAAGGCGAACCGCTGGGAGAGCCTGTAAAAGACAGTGATATTGCGTTTACTGATTACATCATCAACATTAAACCGAATATAGCTTATCAACCTCATCCTGCATTAGCCAAAAATGCGGCGGGGGATTACGCTTATCATCAACTCAGCCCCGCACAAATACAGCCGCTGCACACCTTAGCCGACTTTAAAGACACAGGCTCACGCGAACTGACCGCTGATGATTACGTTTATCAAATCAAACGCTTAGCCTATCCTAAACTGCAATCACCGATTGCCGAACTGATGAAAAATTACATCGTCGGCTTTGATGAGTTTGCCAAACAACTGGCAAACCAACCCAAAACCGCGCTGAAAACACAGCCGCTGACAGGTGCGCAAGCAGTAGATCGCTATACCTATCGAGTGCGTATTAAAGGCAAATACCCGCAATTTATCTTCTGGCTGGCAATGCCGTTTTTTGCACCGATGCCATGGGAAGCCGATGCGTTTTACGATCAGGCGGGATTAGCCGATAAAAATATTGCCCTAGACTGGTTTCCGATTGGCACGGGCGCGTATTTATTAGCCGAAAACAATCCCAATCGGCGCATGATTTTGTTAAAAAATCCGCTGTTTCATGGTGAAGTTTATCCCAGTGAAGGCGAAGCTGATGACATTGCTAAAGGTTTATTAACAGACGCAGGAAAACCGCTACCCTTTATCGACAAAGTGGTTTTTATGCTGGAAAAAGAAACCATTCCCTATTGGACTAAGTTTTTACAAGGCTATTATGATTTATCAGGCATTGCCTCGGACAGTTTCGATCAGGCAATCCAATTTACAGGCAGTGGCGGCGCACGACTCACCGACACTATGCAGGAAAAAGGCATTCAATTACAAACTGCGGTGACCACCTCTACCTATTATCTCGGCTTTAATATGCAGGATGCCGTCATCGGTGGCAACAGCGACACTACCCGAAAATTGCGTCAGGCTATCGCCATTGCCGTTGATATTGAAGAATATATTGCCATTTTTATGAATGGTCGTGGCGTGGCGGCTCAAGGTGTGTTACCGCCCAGTATTTATGGTTTTGCAGACGGTAAAGAAGGCATCAATCCCTACGTTTATGACTGGAAAGACGGCAAAGCGCAGCGTAAAAACATCGCTGAAGCCAAACAACTGATGACCGAAGCAGGTTATGAAAACGGTATCGACCCCAAAACCAAAGAGCCAATGATTTTGTATTTTGATACCACCGCTGTCAATGTTGACGATAAGCCGCGCATGAACTGGTATCGTAAACAATTTGAAAAGTTAGGTATTAAGC
Organism: Methylococcales bacterium; assembly: GCA_030654015.1. GTDB lineage: Bacteria > Pseudomonadota > Gammaproteobacteria > Methylococcales > Methylomonadaceae > UBA4132. The sequence continues at coordinate 25,884 of JAURYI010000080.1, forward strand.
TAGTGGTGCGTGCCACTGATTACAATCGGTTTCAAGAAAAACTCCGCATTGGTAATGCGCAACTGTTCTTTTTAGGCTGGAATGCAGATTACCCAGACCCCGAAAACTTCTTATTCTTATTTTATGGCCCGCATTCCAAAGTGAAATTCAGCGGCGAAAATTCCAGCAATTATCAGAATCCAGAATTTGACCGACTATTTGAACAAATGCGCAATATGGACAATGGTGAACAACGTTACCAATTAATTCAGCAATTACAAGAAGTTGCGCGTCATGATGCACCGTGGTTATTTGGTTTTCATCCCAAAAACTTTGCGCTGTTTCATAGCTGGTATAAAAATATCAAGCCTAATTTGATGGCGAATAATCAGCTCAAATACACGCGCATAGACACGGCATTGCGAACAGAAAAAAGACAGGAATGGAATCAGCCGATATTTTGGCCATTATTGCTGGGTGTTGCGGGACTGGGATTGATATTGATGCCTGCGGTTAAAGCGTATCGCCGCCGTACACATAAAACTGGCTAATACTGTAGAAACGATGCAGTACAACTAATATTTGCTAACTCGAAACAACAGCAGGTGCGGATAAATCCACACCTGCCACCATTACACTTAACCAGGTTTCAGTTTTTTGACTGGACGTGCTTTAGTAGCTACATCGGCCACTGCAATACTGGCTTTACGATAATTTTGCGATTTGCTGGGTGTCAGAGCTGCCAGATTAACCGTTTTCTTATCCGCTGCTTTGCCTGTCGGTTTTTTACCCGCAGCCAACGCGACTTTTAAAGGTTTTTTATCATTTGCCGATGATTTTTTGTTACTTGCTAAAGCAGCAGGTGTTGTAGAACCTTTCTTTGCACTGGCAACTTGTACATTGCCGATTTTATTTTTACCCGCTTTTGCTGTCCATTGAATCGGTTCGGCTTTTTTGTTGGAGGGGATATTTAAAGCGACACCAGAACGGACTTCTTTACCAATTGAAGGATTGGCTTTCAGCAAAGCCTGTACGGTGGTTTTATTTCTGGAGGCAATCGCTGTCAAGGTTTCGCCAGATCTAACTTTATATTTGCTGGGAATTCCTACGCTGTCTTTTTGACGTGAAGCAACGACTCGGCTCTCTCGTTGTTGCTCTGCGCGAGCTAACCTTTCTTCTTCATGACGGGCGCGTTCTTCCTGCTCTCTAAAAAACTGCGTTTGATCAACACGCTCATAAATCGGGAGCTGTTCCAGACTGGTTTTAAATGAAGCGACTTTTTCAACAGGTACTAATAACCGATGCGGGCCGTCAGGCGAGGTACTGGCACGATTAAACCCTGGATTTAATTTCATGAATTTATCCAACGGCATATTCGCCAATTGCGCAGCTTTTTGTAAATCCAGCGGCGAATCAATATTGACCACTTCAAGATACGGTTTGTTTGGAATATTGTTTAGATGAATACCGTATTCATCAGCATTGGCAATTAATTTAGCAATAGCTAATAACCGAGGCACATAGTCTGCGGTTTCTCTAGGTACATCTAAAGACCAATAATCGGTAGGCAAACTCAGGTTTTCATTTTTTTCCATTGCCTTCCACACATTGCCTTTACCCCAGTTATAAGAAGCTAAGGCAAGATTCCAGTCACCGTTAAAGGTTTCACCTAAATCTTTAAGAAACGCGGTAGCGGCTTGTGTTGAATCAAGAATATCACGACGACCGTCATACCATGAGTTTTGTTCCAGACCATATAATTTACCTGTGCCAGGAATAAACTGCCATAATCCTGAAGCATCGGCTTTTGAATAGGCATCGGGGATAAAAGCACTTTCAACGACGGGTAATAACGCTAATTCACCCGGAATATTGTTGGCTTCGATTTCATCGAGAATAAGATGTAAATAAGGTTCGGCACGTTGCTGAATTCTGGCAATATACGCAGGGTGATCCAGATACCAGTTTAATTGCCGTTCTACCCGTTCATTGCTGACTTCAGGTAAGGCATAAAGCTTTAACAGACGTTCCCAGACGGTATTCTTATGTGCTTCTGCGGTTTTAAGGCGGTTGGATTTAAGCGGAGTCTGTTCCTGTTTGTTATTCTGAGAGAAAACAACAGGCGATCGGTCGTTGTAGCTTATAGGTGCTTTAGGCGTTTCGGCGCAACCTACAACAAGCAAAGAAACAGAAACTAATAAAAAATTAACTGACCTGTTAGAATTAACATACATTATCTTTAAACCCTTGCGAATATATTTGAATTACTTTGATTATAGCGGTGTTTTTACGGAAAATCATTAACATAAAAGTTAGCGGGTACATTAATGAAACGAAAGTTCTTATTTTCTTGGTATCAAACACCCAGAGGCAAATTGTTGCAGCAACTGGAAGCCGATTATTTACGACGTTCCATTACCGTCAGTTGCCAACAAACAGTGCTGCAAATTGGTGGTTTAGGCTGGGAAAATGAATTTATCGACTGCACCTTATACCAAAGTTATACGATACTCGATGCTAAAATATTAGGGACTGACGTTGCGCGAAAAATTCAGGCAAAGGCGCATCACTTGCCATTACAAAACGACAGCGTTGATATGGTCATTATTCCGCATTTATTGGAATTTGATGCCCACCGTTTTCAAACTATGCGTGAAGTCGAGCGCGTATTAAAACCCGAAGGTTTGCTGGTGCTGTTAAATTTTAATCCATGGAGTTTATGGGTGCGCTACCAGTATTTATGGGATAAAAAAATGGCAGACTCGTGGTCAGGGCATTTTATTTCGCGCAGCAGAACATTAGACTGGTTAAAATTATTGAATTTTGAAGTCACCACCTGTTCAGAATTTCATTTAGATACCGTTCATACCATGAACTATAAAGCCCACACCGCCAATAAACACGCATTTTTTGCGACCGCTTATGCGATTAAAGCCATAAAACGCCGTTATCAACTTATTCCCCTGACACCCGTGAAAAATGAACTGCCGTCGTTAATATTGACCAACACCGTTACCCCCTCCGCGCGGTCGGAAAAACATGATTGAACCAGTGATTATTTATACCGATGGCGCGTGTCGTGGTAATCCCGGCGTGGGCGGCTGGGGAGTTATTCTCAGTTATAAAGGTAACGTTAAAGAACTGTATGGCGGTGATAAAGACACCACCAATAACCGCATGGAACTCATGGCGGCAATCCAGTCTCTGGAAGCACTGACAAAGCCTTGCACAGTGCAGCTTTACAGTGACTCCAGCTATGTCTTAAAGGGCATTACCGAATGGATGCCCAACTGGAAAAAACGCGGCTGGAAAACCGCCAGCAAACACCCTGTAAAAAATGTCGATTTATGGCAACGCTTAGATGCTGCCATTACCCCGCATGACATTGAATGGAAATGGGTGAAAGGTCATTCAGGCGATAAAGGCAACGACAGAGCCGATGCACTGGCTAATTTAGGCATTGATACGTTGTAAACTCGCTAAAAGCCAACACCGAACTCGGCGTGTTATCCGATAACACCTCACGCTATGGCATGACGTAAACCCTGTATATCTACCAGTATATGCGCTTGATACCCGAGACTTTCATACCTAGACCATAGCCTTTGTGTTTGGCGCAATCGGTATTTTTATGCTTTGGGTAATCAACCTCGACATAACACTTAATAAAGTCCAATACGGAATTTTTCAATTATGAGCAGGACAGTGATTAATAGTATTATTTTAGCCAGAGCGGCTTAATTGAGCGTGTAGTAGTGTCTTGACTGGGTTAAAGCTTTTTCGGTGAATATCTAAAAAACCGAATTGCTGAATTTCAGCCAGATGCTGTTTTGTACCGTAGCTTTTATGGATATGAAAGGAAAAATCTGGATACTGGTGATGACAATCAACCATCAGATTATCCCGATAAACTTTCGCTAGAATGGATGCCGCGCTGATGGCTTGTACTTTGCTATCACCTTTAACAATGGCTTGTGCGGGTATCGTTAATTGCGGTAGCCGATTACCATCGACTAATACAGTATCGGGCTGAATGTGTAAACCTGCAACGGCGCGTTGCATGGCAAGTAGTGCGGCGTGGAGGATGTTGAGGGAGTCTATTTCTGTAACACTGGCTTCTGCTATCGCCCAGCTTAACGCATTCTCTTGAATGATTGTGCTGAGTTGTTCGCGCTTGCGTTCGGTGAGTTTTTTAGAGTCGGCTAATCCGGCAATCGGTTTACTGGCATCCAGAATAACGGCGGCGGCTACTACAGAACCTGCTAAACAGCCGCGCCCCACTTCATCAACACCTGCAATCAGGAAATGCGAGGGGATGTCATCCATGAATGGCATCAGCGACTAGCGCAATATGCCACGGCGAACATTGCGCAAAAAATCAACCATTTCAGTTAATTCTTTACTGTCAGTTGCCAATTCTTCGATTTGATCGATGGCATCTTCCAGACGTAAATTCATTTTGTAAATGAGTTTATAGGCGTTTCTAATCAAGCGAATATCATCGGCGTTGATACCGTTACGCTCCATACCTACCGAGTTGATACCGTGTGGTCTGGTGGGTTTACCACCAACCATCACAAAGGGCGGAATATCTTGAGTAATAGCACTGCCCATTGCTGCAAAACTGTACTGCCCGATTTGCGTAAACTGATGTACTAATGTAAAGCCACCCAGAATGGCGTGGCTATTCAAATGTACATGACCTGCTAATGATGCACCATTTGCCATAATGACGTGATCGCCGATAATGCAATCATGAGCAACATGGGTGTAAGCCATAAACAGGTTATCGCTCCCTATTTGGGTGACGCTGTTATCTTGGATTGTCCCTCGGTGCATAGAGGTAAATTCTCGGATAGTATTTCTATCACCAATTTCAAGGCGTGTAATTTCAGCCGCATATTTTTTATCTTGCGGATCTTCGCCGATGGAAGTGAATTGATAGATTCTATTGTCCTTACCAATGGACGTAGGCCCTTTGATAACAACATGGGGGCCTATCACGGTGCCTGAATCTATTTTGACATCGGCACCGATAACGGAAAAAGCTCCTACAGACACATCAGAGGCTAGTTCTGCACGACTATCAATAATAGCGGAGGAATCAATCAAAACTAGTCCACTACCGCTGCACATCGGATTTCTGCACTCGCTACAAAATCGCCATCCACTTCGGCACGACATTCAAACGCCCAAATATTACGCTTACTCTTGACGAATCTGGCTTCCAACATTAATTGATCTCCAGGAACTACAGGTCGTTTGAATTTGGCTTTATCAATACCGACCAAATAATAAATCATACCTTCCAGTTCATCACCTGCCGTTTCCGACGCTAATAAGCCAGTTGCTTGCGCTAATGCTTCAAGAATCAAAACACCTGGCATGATAGGTTTTTGCGGAAAATGCCCTTGAAAGAAAGGCTCATTATAAGTAACATTTTTTACTCCTAATAGCCTAATTCCAGGTTCGCACTCAATGACCTTATCAACCAATAAAAATGGGTAACGATGAGGTAAAAAAGCTTGTATTTGTAAAATATCCAACGTAATAGACATATGGCGTAGGGAGTTTTTTATTAAGGTTTGAGTGTGGTGATACTTAAAGATAACGGAGTTTTATTCAGGTATTTTTAACAGTTTTTGTTGAACTTGAGCAGTAACATCAATTTTGTCATTGGCGTAAATAACACCTTCTGTCAACAATAAATCGAAGTTTTGATCTTTTGCAATTTCACGAATCGCTTCGATGATGTGTTTTTGCAATTTGCCTAATTCTTCGTTACGGCTGGCATTAAAATCTTCACTAAATTCTTGTTGTGATCTTTTCGCATCTCTTTTTTTGTTGAGCAGATCTTTTTCGAGGTTAGATTTTTCTGATTCGCTCATGACCGCTGCGTCTTTGGTCATTTTTTCTTCCATGGTTTGGATTTCTTTTTGCTGTGCAACTAATTGTTTGTCACGACCTGAAAATTTTTGTTCCAGACGTTTTTTAGCTTTTTCAGCTTGAGGTGCTTTTTCAAGTACTTGTGGAATGTTCACGAAACCAATTTTTAAATCAGCATAACTGACATTGGCAGCCAGCAATAATCCTAAAAACAAAGCAATTTTCTTTTTCATTGTTAAATCAATCTCCAATTACGGTTAAAAAATAAATAAACACTAAAGGGTGAAATTATAGGGGATAAGTTGCTTAAACTAAAATAACTTATCAGAAACTTTGACCAAAGTTAAACTGAAATGCCTGTTTTTGATCGGTAGACTGCGCATTCAAAGGATACGCCGCACTCACTGATAATGCACCGAAAGGTGATAACCATTCGCCTGAAAGCCCTGTAGAATAGCGCATTTCATTCACTGAAAAACCGTTACTGACCGTACCGGCATCAAAAAATGTACCTAGTCTGATGGATTTTGTCTCTGTCATGAAAGGTACAGGAAAGAATAACTCAGCATTACCAATGATTTTAGCCGAGCCGCCGATAGGATTTCCTTGGATAGCAGCACCGCCTAATATATTATTTTGGGTATCGGTAGGACCAAGGGTATTGTTTCTAAAGCCGCGTATTGAACCAGTACCGCCTGCAAAGTAATTTTCAAAGAATGGCAGGCCATTAGTGCTGCCGTAACCATCCCCGTAACCGACTTCGCCGTTCAGTTTAAAGGTAAAATCTTTAGCAATAGGGAAATAATGTTGATGCCTGTAAGCGACTTTATAATAAGTTAAATCACTACCTGGAACGATGATTTGTGCAGATGCGCGTTGCTGACCGCCCTTAGTGGGAAATAAGGCTTTGTTAAGGGTATCGTGAGTCCAGCTTACGGTTTCACCCAAAGTCCAAAATTTGTTACCTTCTTCAAGAACAAAATCACGGATTTGTTTAGAGGTATAAATGTTGTTGCTATTGCCATAAATATCGGTGTATTCATTAACTTTTAAATTCGTGTGCCTTAGATCAGTATCAAAGCGAATCGTGTCAAATTCATTTAATGGAATACCGAAGTTGGTACCGGCATTCGCCACGTCGGTGGTGTAGTTTGACAGGTTAATCGCACCCGCATTACGTTTGGCATAACCCAGGTTGTAGCCTTGACTGACACCGTCTACCGTAAAATAGGGATTGAAAAAACCAAATTGATAATTAGTGGTAAAGGTACTGTTGTTAAACGCGAGGTTGACACGTTTTCCTGAGCCGAAAACGTTATCCTGAGACACGTTGGCGTTTAAAATAATCCCCTGCACCTGAGAGTAACCAACACCTGCTGATAAATTACCTGAGGGTTTTTCGACTACAGTATAGTTCACGTCAATTTGGTCGGCGGTACCGACAACAGGAGGCGTTTCAACATTAACGGTTTCAAAATAACCTAATCGTTCAAGGCGGACTTTTGATCGTTCTATTTTTGAACTGGAAGCCCAGCTGGATTCCATTTGACGCATTTCACGGCGCAATACTTCATCGCGCGTCGTGCTATTGCCGCGCATATTGATGCGATTGACATAAACACGTTTACCTGGATCGACCGCAAAAGTCATATCAACGGTTTTAGTGGCTTCGATAATTTCGGGTACCATATTAACGTTGGCGAACGCATAACCTTCATCGCCTAGACGATCTTGAATAGCTTTTGAGGTTTCGGTGGCATTTTTACGAGAAAAAATTTCACCTGGACCAACGCTGACTAATTTAGTCAGCTGGTCAGGCGGAACAATCAGATTCCCTGCCAATTTAACTTTATTCAGTGTGTAAACATCACCTTCTTTGACATTAATGGTGACATAAATATCTTTTTTATCAGGTGTGATAGCGACTTGCGTAGATTCGATAGCAAAATTGATATAACCGCGATCTAAATAATAGGACAGCAGGCTTTCTAAATCGGCAGACAATTTTTGCTTGGAATATTGATCATTTTTGGTATAGAACGACAATAAGTCTGAGGTGCTTAACTCGAACTTACCGAGCAGCGTTTTATCATCAAACGCATTGTTACCGACAATATTGATTTGCTTGATTTTGGTGACGCGCCCTTCAGAGATGGTGATATTAATACCGACACGATTGCGGGTTAAGGTTGATACATCTGTTTTAATCTGTAATCCGTATTTACCGTGACTGAGATATTGACGACTTAATTCTTGTTCGACTTTATCCAGCACTTGGCGGTCAAATACTTTGCCTTCGGCTAAACCGATTTTATCCAGAGCCTTGGTTAAATCATCTTTGCTGAGATCTTTATTGCCTTCAAAGACAATTTTTGCGATGGTGGGACGCTCAACAACATTAATAACCAGCGTTGAACCTACTCTTGATAATGAAACATCTTTAAAAAAACCTGTTTTAAATAACGCTCGTATCGCCGCAGAAGAGCGATCTAATGAAAACCGTTGACCGACAGTAACAGGAAAATCGTTATACACAGTCCCAGCAGAAATACGTTGCAAACCTTTAACTTGAATATCTCTAACAATGAATTCTTCATCAGCTTTAACAGCTTGAGAGGCAAGCAGGCATAAAAATAACAAGCGAGAAAAAGTATTTGGTTTCATGTAAGTATCTAAAAAATAAAGCGTCTAGGGGGCAAATGATAAAAACGACTACGATTATAACACAGTAAAATTTAAACAGCTTAAGCCCTGCGTATTGAAAAACTCATAACTTCGTCTATGGATGCTGTTTTTGACAACAACATGAGCAAGCGATCCAGACCGATTGCTATGCCTGAACAGTCGGGCAATCCATTTTCCAATGCGGCAATCAATCGGTCATCCTTAACAACAGTGGCTGAATTTTGCTGTTCACGGATGCTTATTTCATCATCAAAACGTTGATTTTGCTCGACTGCATCGGTCAATTCATAAAAACCATTGCCCAACTCAATACCATTAATAAACAGTTCTACGCGATCAGTTATACGCGCATCATCGGCATTAATACGCGCTAATGATGACTGGCAGGCGGGATAACCATAAACCATATATAAAACATCACCCGTTAAATAAGGTTGAACTTTATGACTGAACAACACATCCAGCCAGAGCGCGTGATCGTACTCACACAACGCCACCGCTTCGGGTAACTCATGCGTCAGCGCGTAACTACAATAATTTTCATAAGAAAACACCAGCGCGTCCAAGCCTGTGTATTGTTGAAAAATTGCCTGATAACTGGTGCGTTGCACGCTGGCTAATTCAACTTGCTCAGCCGCAAATAATGTCTGAATTAATTCAGCAGTTTCATCCATCAATTGCGACAGATCAAAGCCGACGCGATACCATTCCAACAGGGTAAATTCGGGATTATGAAACCGTCCCGCTTCGCCATTTCTGAATGCTTTACAGATTTGATAAATAGAACCGCACCCTGCCGCAAGCAGGCGTTTCATAGCAAACTCAGGCGATGTTTGCAGAAAAAATCGGTGTTGCGAGGGCGGCACATTATAATCAGTCGCAAAAAATGCCAGCTGAGGATCTGTGCCTATGGTACGACTCAACAGCGGCGTTTCCACTTCCAACACCGCTTTTGCCAAGAAAAAAGCCCGAATGTTAGCCAACAACCGCGCTCTTAACTGCAACATTGCCACCGAACACGTCGGCTGCCACGCAGACTGCATTATTCTTTAACGCGCGAAATATAGTCGCCAGTACGGGTATCGACTTTAATCATTTCATCCGTTTGTACAAACAACGGCACACGCACCACCGCGCCAGTTTCCAGTCGAGCAGGTTTACCGCCACCGCCAGAAGTATCGCCGCGTACACCTGGATCGGTTTCCACAATTTTCAATTCCACAAAATTGGCAGGCGTTACACCGATGGGCGCGTCATTCCATAACATAACCGTGCAGGGATCTTGATCTTTCAACCATTTACCTGCATCACCGACGATTTTTTCATCACATTGATACTGATCAAAGGTTTCATTGTTCATAAAATGTCTGAATTCGCCGTCGTTATACAAGTATTGCATCTCCATTTCGACCACATCCGCGCCTTCCAACGACTCGCCTGATTTAAACGTTCTTTCAATCACGCGCCCGCTTTTCAAGTTTCTAATTTTAACGCGATTGAACGCCTGACCTTTGCCCGGCTTAACAAACTCATTCTCAATAATCGCGCACGGGTCATTATCCAACATGACTTTCAACCCTGCTTTAAACTCACTCGTACTATAACTAGCCATTTTATCCTCAAGATGATAAACAATGTAAACGAACCATTATAATAGAAGCCTCCTACGGATAGAAACCTAAAAACCTCGATACATGACAGAATCAACGCACGAAAGCGTACATTTTTGCCAAAATTGGCAACAACAACTCGCTCAGGCATTTACCCACATAGACGACCTGTGTCGGTATTTAGACTTAAATCCCAGTGACTTACCTGTATAGGCGATTGCCGCACAACAGTTCGCTTTGTGTGTACCATTAAGTGTTGCCGCCCGCATGGAAAAAGACAACCCACACGCCCCATTATTGCGTCAGGTGTTGCCGATAACAGACGAACTCGCGTTTTATGCAGCTGATACCAATGCCCCCGCCACCCAAACAGCTATCCTGCACAGATTATCAATATGCGGGTTTGCCCAGTGCGGCTCGATAATCGGCAAGTCCTTTCAGCAGGTTGCTGGTCGCCTCAGCACTCAGCAAGGCGGCATCTCCGTTGGCAATTTCACGCAGATTGACGAACAACAAGGTGGTTTCGCCTAATTCAAAACGGGTGCGTTCGCCGTCTTCGAGTTGCTGGGTGGCTTTTTGTTGTGATTGGGTCAGTACCAAGCGTTGCTGTGCAGCGGATAGCGCGGACAAAATATCTTTAATTTCAGCGGCAATGCGATTGTCTAATAAGTTCTGCTCTAATTTCAAACGCTGTAGATTCGCGGCGGCGACTTGTGTACGCCCTGTTGCAACGCGGCGTTGTAATGGTATATCTACATTAAGCCCTAAATAGAGTTCACTGCGATTGAGTTTTTTTTCACCATTGCCTATATCCTGACTGCCTGTCACGGATAAATCCACCGCTGGCGCGAGTTGGTTTTCTTGCAGTTCCAGTTCTGTTTTATTTTGTTCAATTTGTAAATCCAGACGCTGTAAATCAGGTCTTTGTGCGCGAGCTATTTCCAAGGCTTTGCGGTAATCCAATGTGTTGTTTGGCTCATGAGGGGGAAAAGTAGCGGGCAACTGCCGACTGTCGGGCAGCTTTGGTTGTCCATCAGCATCGCGCCAGTACAATGAAAGCTGGATTGCCGTTTGTTCTAACAGGCGTTGCGCGGCTACTTTGCGTTCTTGGCGTTCAATAATGGCGCGTTGATTATCGAGTGCTTCAAATTCAGGAATATCACCTGCCGCCACCCGTTGGCGTATGCCATCATTACGTTGTTCGGCAATGTTCAGCAAGCGTTCCGTAATTTGCAAACGCTGTCCTGCCAGTACCCAGTCCCAATAACGATGCGTTGCTAGGCGACTAATTTCCAGCAAGGTTTGATCAAATTCGTGGTCAGCGATGCCTAGACCCAGTTCCGCTTTTTTTAAACCCGCACGACGGCTGTCGATGTCGCGGTTACGCCACAGTGGAATATTGACTCCGAGGCGCATTTCGCCCTCCTCGGCGGTAAGGCTTTTACCATCGTAGACCGCATAATCACCTGCGCCGCGTCGCCAGCCGCCAAAAAATGTCGTGCCTCCTAAGCTGGTAGGTTGTTCAATGCTAATATCGTTATTCTGGTTTTCGTATATACCGATAACCGAGTAACTATTTCTCGATTTCAGCAGGGTATCAAAGCCGCCTTCTGCGGCTTGATGTTCACCCTCAGAGGCGCGTTGTCGTTGCTGGGCAATTAACAAATTAGGAAAGGCTTGCTGTGCCGAAGTCAATACTTCATCCAATGTTAATGTCTGTCCAGCGACTGACCAGCAGGGCAAAAGGATAATAATCAATGCCACGATTCTGTTCATTTGTCTTTTTTCTCGCTACTGTCTTGAGTTTTGTTTTTATCATCGCTTTTACTGTCGCCCTTGGTTTTTTCGATGGGATTGGATTCGGGTAAAACCAGCGGGGGAAAGCCGTTAAAAATCCGCCATAATTCATAGCCCAAGGTCACTTGACCCAATAACACCCAGCCATTGACACGCACCCCTTGACGCAAAAATCGCGGGCTGGGCCAATCAATACCGTCTTCAACTAAAGCGGTGACAAGAACACGGAAATTGCCTTTGCCATCGTCGGTAGAATCTATGAGCGTCACTTTGCCTGCAAATGAACCAATGGAAAATTCTGGCCAGCCGCCAAATTGTATGGCGGGGTAGCCTTCAAACTGGAGGCGCACATGACTATCGTTGATAATCAACGGCAGGTCGTTGCCATCCACCCACAATTCAACGGCGCGTTGTTCCACGTCGGGAATTAAAATTGCCAAGGCTTGACCTGCTTTCACCAATTCCGCATTTGGATTAGCGAGTAAACGTAAAATGGTGCCGTCACGCGGCGCAGTAATGACTTGAGTTTGCTGCCGCGCCAGTTTAGTTTCCAGCTTTAGCAAATCAGCAAGGATAACACTTTGATCTTCTAAGGCTTTATTAAGTTCGGATTTGGCTTTTTCAATGCCGCCAGCGGTATCAGCGGTGAGTTTTTGCCGATCGGCACTCAGGGCATCAACTTCGCTTTTCGCCGCTTGCAAGCCCGCTTGCGCCCGCTCAACTTCCGCATAACGTTGTGCCATTTCCAGCGTGGACAGCTCTAAAGTACGTTGTGATGCCAAGCCTTTCGCCTGTAATTGTTGTTGTCTGGATAAATTCAAATTCGCCGTTTTTTTGGCAGCCTGAGCAGCATCGACTGACTGCACGGCGGCTTTGTAGCGTTCATTCGCCATGTTGATCCGCGATGCAGCCGCAGTCAACGCCTGTGGTCGTGCTTGTTCAGTCATGCGTAACTGTTCACGAAAGGTTTCCACTCGGCTGTCAATGGCACGCTGTTTGGTCAAAAGTGCTTGCTGTTCGCCAGACAATCGTTGTAACAATAAGGGATCATTGTCGAGCAGCTCTACCAATATATCGCCTTGTTTAACTTGTGAGCCTTCTTTAACCAAAAACTGTTTTACTCGTCCTTCGACAGGTGCGCTAATCATCTGTTGACGTTCTGCGGGCGCGTAGGCGACAACGCGCCCAATACCACGCACGTTTTGTTGCCAAGGTGTCAAGAGCAGAAAGATGATTAAAACCACAAACAGTATCGACAAGTAGCGTGCAAGTCGCCCTACCAGTGGCGTAGTTTTTGCTTGAACTAAGGCATCGAGTTCCAATAGGTGTAAAGCGGGTTGGTTTTTCATTGGTTTTTACCGTCAATGTCAGTGGTTATTGCAAACGGTACACCTTGCTCAATACGGATATGGCGTTGGCAACGGGCAATAACCTGTGAATGGTGGCTATTGACAATCAATGTCCACGGCGCGTCATGTGCCACTAAGACCTCAAGCAGTGCGGGTAAAATATCTGCATCAATGCGATCCAACACGCCATCCAATAATAATAGCCGTGGTCGTTTAAGCATTGCCCTTGCCAGTGTCAATCGCAAACTCTGCTCAGGGGTCAGTGGCATTCCATTGATGCCTAATTGAGTATTTAAACCATCGGGTAACTGACTAATGGTATTTTGCAGTCCGACTTGCTTCAAGACCTGCTGTAGCGTTTGCAACTCAAATTCAGTACCGAAATGCAGGTTATCCAGTATAGTGGCTTCGATTTGTTCAGCATCACGCACTAAACTCACCGTGTCCCGCAACAACCCCAAATTAAGATCACGCAAATCATGATTATCAAGGCAGACATAACCCGCATTAGGGGTGCGTAGTCCAAATAATACATCCAGCAAACTTCCTCGATTGCTGCCTTGACTAATCACTAGTGATTCGCCAGCGGCAAGATGCAAGTCAAAACCGCGTAACACATCTAAATAGAGGCTTTCTGGTAAATAAATGCCATATATATCAACCTGATAGGGCTTATTGCTGACATTAAGTGTCATGCCCTGAGTCGCTTCTTGGGGTAAGTCCAGTAAATGCCCGATTTTATCAACACTGACCAACAAGGTGTAGTAAGTCTCCATCATTTTACCTAAGCGTGTTAGACCGTAAATCATGGCACTCACTACTAATTCAGCAGCAATCAATTGTCCTAAACTGAGTTGATGATCAATGACCAGCCACCCACCCATACCTAACAATAGGGTACTGGCGATAGTATGCAGTGCTAACGCGCTAATATTTTGCCGATTTAATACCCGAAAATGCTGGATGCACGCCTCTAGGTAGTCAAGCGCGATACGCTCAGTTCTTGCTTTTAAAAAGGCTCTGTCGCTGGCTGATTTGCCCAATAAAGGATTGGTAGCGATATTTTCCAGCCATGCCGCCGCCGCGTATTTGGTTTTTGATTCTATAATCGCGGTTTTTACCCCGTTTTTACTCATGACAAATAAAATCAGTGCCAGCACGGTGATTAAAAACAAGTCAAAAGCCAGCAGCAATGGATGATAAAACCCAAGCAGCAGCATACCTATCACGGTTTGCAGCACATACCCTAAGGTTTCCAATAACAGCACGGCGGTTGTTTTTTGCAGGGTAACTACATCAAAAAAACGGTTAGCCAACTCAGGAAGATAGTGATCGTCACGAATGGCAACCTGGGCTTGTTGCAGACGCAAAGCTATATCACCAAACAGACGAATAAACAAACGGCGTTGCAATTTTTCCACCACATAAAACTGCAAGGCAACCAAGGTATTACTAAAGCTGATCAATACGAGCAATACCAGCGTTAGCACCAGTAATGGCTGGAATAACGCACCAAAAGCAATGGTATTCACCAATGCCTGCACCGCAACAGGTGTTGCCAGTGACAATAAACCAATACCAACACCGTACGCAATCAGTGTACCGATGTCTTCACGTTCTAAGTTAATGAGTTGTTGCAGACGTTCTAGGGGGGACTGTGTTTCGTGAGTATTCATAGAATTAGGTTATGGTTAAGATTACGGTAACCGATATTTTTCTTGATTTTCGTTCACTGCCACATTAAAAACATGGCGTGTACCTACGCGAGGACAAGGAGATTAGGCACTCCGACTAACTCACTCGCCAGAGAGTCATCGTGGGCTTTTTACACCACCTGTCTGTTTTATTTCACTGATTTCTGGATGAGTTTCAAATCTGGATAGCAACCCAGCGTTAAACTCACTGGCACTATAACTGATTATTTTATCCTCAAGATGACAAGCAATATAAAGTCAGGCAATTATAATAGAGGCAATCCTTGAATAAAAACCTTAAATAATCAACGCATGACCGAAACCGCTCATTTTGCCAAGAACTGGCAACAACAACTCGCCCAAGCCTTCACCAACATAGACGACCTGTGTCAGTATTTAGACTTAAATCCCAGTGACTTAGCTGTATCAACAAGTGCCGCGCAACAGTTCGCCTTGCGTGTGCCGTTAAGTTTTGCCGCCAGCATGGAAAAAGGCAACCCACACGACCCCTTATTGCGCCAAGTGTTGCCGATAACAGACGAACTCGCGTTTTATGCAGGTTATACGAACGACCCCGTCGGCGACTTACCTGCCGCCACCCAAACAGGCATCCTGCACAAATACCAAGGGCGCGTATTACTCATCAACACAGGCAGCTGTGCCATTAACTGCCGCTATTGCTTCCGCCGCAACTTCCCCTACGCCGACTTACAACTCAGCAAACAACAAGAACACGCAGTCATACAAAGCATACAAAACGACCCCAGCATCCACGAAGTTATTTTCAGCGGCGGCGACCCCTTATTACTCAACGATGCCAGACTCAGCCGCCTCATCGAACAAATCAACCAAATCGACCACATCAAACGCATCCGCATCCATAGCCGCCTGCCCATCGTCCTGCCTGCGCGTATTACCCCCGAACTCATTCACACGCTAACCCAAAGTCCCAAACAAATTATCCTAGTGCTACATTGCAACCACGCCAACGAACTCAACGAGCGCGTCATCAACGCCTGCCAACAACTCAAAAAACACGGCATCACCTTATTAAATCAATCCGTGCTGTTAAAAGGAGTCAATGACGATGCGACTGTACTGTGTGAACTCAGCGAACGCTTATTCCAACACGGCGTAATGCCCTACTACCTGCACCTACTAGACAAAGCCACAGGTACAGGGCATTTTGCAGTATCAGAAACGGAGGCTTTATTATTAATGGAACGGGTACAAGCCTGTCTTTCGGGCTATCTTGTGCCTAAGTTGGTTAAAGAAGTCGCGGGGGCGGAGTCTAAGCGGTATGTGGTGGGGTAAATAACTTCGTAGTAGGGTGGGCAAACGGCTCTATCGTTTGCCCACGCGGGGTTGTATAATCGGTGGGCAAGCAAAAAGACGCTTGCCCACCCTACCTGACTACCTGACTAATAAAAAGAGGAGAAAATTATGATTGCGCATTGGGCTTTATTTCCTGAATATGCTTTTTTGGGAGCAATGGGAGCAGCTTCTTTAGAATGGCTAAAAAATTACGAACTGCAAAATAAACTTGAAAAGAAAAAATATGAGCGACTTATAAAAAGTTCGACGTACTGGTTAAAGTTTTTCTTATTTATTTTTGCCTCTGGGTTTATAGCATGGGCAATGAATGAAAATAATCCAAACTCAGCAGTATGGCAGATTGTTATGAGCGGTATAAGTGCAAATGCCTTAATTAATCAAAGTAGTCAAGCTTTATTATCTAAGGAGCGTTTACATGCTGGCGAGGAAGAGAAAATCAGTATTAGTGATTTGTTTTAGAAGGAGAATATTATGAAATTAGCTGTAGTGTTTGGATTCTTATTGTTCTCATCAATGGAGTTTTCTTACGATGGGCTTCCTATTCAGATAGTGAGATTACCAATTTTAAAATCATGCTCATCTGCCAGTGATGATGTTAAATTTGATTCATCACGTTTTTCATCATCAACAACTGAAGGTACAGAGGAAGGCTTAGAAAAAGGAGCGAAAGATTCAGATACTGAATTAGCTCTTGGATTAAAAGCAGCAAGTAAGCAATCAGATGAAAGTGATTGGACTCCCTTGGAAGGTGAAACTATAAATAAGCAAGTATTAGGCAGAGTTTCCGCAAAAAACTTTCAAAGCTTATTTCTTCAACCTGTTATTAACCCACATTTTTTAGTTGCAATGCCAACTACAGCTTTTCAATATAAAAGTGTTTATAACAAAGAATTTGTTAGTCTTGGAGCAGAAAAAGAATTAAAGCGATTTAACGATAATATTTCTTCTTCAGCAAATACCTTGAAATTACAAGGAGGAATTAAACATCTATTTGATGAAATAGATAGAACTAATGACGAGCTTGTTATTGTTTTTGCACACTCTATTGATAATGGTAGAGTTATTGTATTACCTGATGGAAATAAGGTTATGGATGACCAAATACATAACTATTGCGCTAATATCAGCAAAGTTTGCGTTGTATTAACTTGTCATGGTGATGATTTTGAAATAAATGGAAAAATAACTGCTGATGATGCTTTAATCCTCTGGACTACTGCTATAAAAGCGTATAAAAGAAATGGCTCTACTGATATGAATATTAAAGACTTCATAGATGTAATGCGCTTAAAAAGAAAAGAGCTTGAAGAACAACAACGTACAAAAATATTTTTATCTATATCAGGGACAGTGACTGGCGTTAGTTACTATTATTCAAGTGAGCAAAGATAGCCCTGTAGGTCGGAATAAGCCTTATTGAGCGGGAGCGAAATAAGGCGTTTCCGACAAACTTATGCGATGTCGGAAACGCCCGTCCTGCGCTACCGCTTGGACGGTCTTATTCCGACCTACATTATTGTAAGGTTGCCGTCTTTTTGGCAACCCAACACAACCACGCACAACTATGATTACAAACGTTATTTGTTCTTCGTGTTTGTTGGGTTGCAAAAAGCGCAGCTCAACCTACCAATAACCTGTAAGATGCGCCAAATGTAGGATGTGCCGAGGCACGAGGCGCATCCTACGCGCTGCAAAAATTTTATCCCGCTCGAAACCAAACTCCCTCTGCGGAGTCTTATTGATTTTCAGTTTTAGCTTAAGTGGGTATCAATCATGGCATCATTACCTTCCTACACTATTCTTTGCGACAATTATTTAGATTACATTCATTATCCTAATCCGCAGATTGTGAAAGAGATGATTGGCGGCAACGTCAATGCGGTCTGGATTACCAATACTTGTGCGATTCGTATGAATCACGCACTCAACTATAGCGGTATTCTCGTGCCACAAAATTTTCATGGTTTGCAGACAATTAAAGGCGGTGATGGCAAGCGATATGGTTTCCGCGTTCGAGAGATGCGAGCGTGGTTGGCAGCCACATTAAATAAACCTGTGTTCGATATTAAAAAAACGGCGGGAACTGTTTTCGATAAATCCACAATTGCCAACGTTAAAGGCATCATCGCTTTCGATATCGCTTTTGCCGACGCGACAGGACACTTGGATTTATGGGATGGTTTCAATATTACTTCCGAACATCACATGAGCCGAAATTATTATGATTCCGCCACTCGAATCACGGTATGGGAATCGAAGTAAACGAGGCAGAAACTGCTAACGCGCATAACTCACATTCTGCATTTGCCGCAATATCCAATTGCGCCGTTTCAGCACATAATTGGACGGCGCGGCAGCTTTTAAGAGGATGGGGTTAGGCAAGGTCGCGGCGAGGAGAGCGGCTTGTGAGCGATTGAGCTGTTTTGCATGAATACCGAAATAATGCTGACTGGCAGCTTCTATGCCGAAGATATGATCGCCGAATTCGGCGATATTCAGATACACTTCAATAATGCGTTGTTTACTCCAGAATATCTCTAATAATACCGTGAACCAGACTTCCAAACCTTTACGAATAAAACTTTTGGACGGGGTTAAAAATAAATTTTTGGCGACTTGCTGGGAAATGGTACTCGCGCCTCTGAGCGGTTCACCGTCAATATAATCTTCTACCGATGACGCTATTTCGTGTAAATCAAAACCAAAATGCTGCATAAAGCGTTGATCTTCTGCTGCTATCACGGCGGTAAACGCATGAGGGGAAATATTTTTCGCGCTCACCCACGTCTGGTCTATCGACTTAAAGGACGGTAAATCCTTGATATGCTGATTTATCATGAACATGGAGGTCAGCGGCGGTATCCAGCGCAATAAAATACAGCTACCCACCGAGGAAATGAAATAGGTAAGTAATAGATAATACAATCCTGTGCGTACTATTGCACGCCATGAGGTCATTGCTGGTGGTGATTGTTTTTTTGCCAAGTGAGATGTTTTATTGAATAGATTAAACTGCGGTATGCGCGGCTGCCAAGGTGTTAAATAACTGCGTATTTTTAGGAATCAGCGCGTAATCACACAGGGTAATAAATGCGGCATCGGTTCTGCTGTCACCTGCACCAAAGGTTAATAAATCGGGATGTTCACGTTTGTAATTCGCCAATAAGTAACTGACTGCATCTTGTTTATTAATGATTTTCGGCAATATAGCCAGATTATTACCGTTCAAATGCCAGTATAAACTGCCATCGACAATGCTGGGATGGGGTTTAATCACTTCGTCCAGCAGAATTTTCAGCGTGGCTTCGGTGCGGTCTTGGTGTTTGATATAGCCATACCATGTGACCGAAAAATCATTGACTAGACGTGGTTTAAAGCCTTGGTATTGTTGGGTATAACGTTCAACCTCCGCCCATAAAACGAAAAATTTTTCATGATACGCAGGTAAGGCTTGCATCATTCTGTCCATCCACACTGTATCAATGTGCCGCTGTTTATCTAGGATAACTGCGCCGTGATTGATGACGATTTCTTCTTGAAACGGCAGTGTACACCGCTCGAAGGCATGAACATCTCGCGCGGTAACAGGAACAATTTTAAAACCTTGCGACAGCCAATCCCAAAGCCACTGTTGTTTATGGGTGGCAAAAGAATTGGGTGTGCCGTCGGGTAGGGTTGCCCGCATTTGTAATCTAGGATCGTCCGCGCCAAACTCGCATTTTCTTAAGGTTTGAAACAGCGTGTCATCAAGGTCTAAAAAAATGTAGCGTTGCATAAGCGGCGTTGGGTGTGAGTTCAAAGCGTGCGCTGAGTGCGTTCCAATCGTGGAGCAGTTTCAGCAAGGGCGCGTTTAACGGCGTTTCGTGACACAAAATAATTTCGCGGTAATCAGCGGGATTCATGTTGTAAATAAAATTATTGATACCGTCTTCATAATTGTCTTCAAATTGGCAAATCAAACCGATTTCGTTACCCAAATGAATGGGGGAACGGGTGGTGCTTTGCACTTTAACTTTTAATCCTTGTGCGGCTAACTCACGCCCTAATAAATAAGCGGGCGCACTACATTCGCCAGTGCCTAATACTAAAATCGGGCGGTTGTCCTGCTCGGTAGTTGTAAAATGCGGGTTTGGATTCGCTTGTAAATCAACAGGTTCAGTCAGCCCTAAACGCCCGTGCCACGCTAACAAATGTTTTTTACAGGCGTTATTACTGGAGGCATTGACGCTAATCGCATCAATCGCGGCGTTATAACTGTCGGTAAAACTTAATAAGCCTTGGCGAAAACACACCCATTCAACCGCAACACCTGATTCATTTTCTAAATAAGCGCGATCATCGGGATGGGCAAAATTAACCAGACTGACAATAAACACTTTACGCAACGCAGGATTCACTTTTTGATAGGCTTGAATCAGCCGTAAAAATGTTCTGCCTGTACTGATTTCATCATCAATTAACACCAGCGTATCGGCAGTTAAAAATCGCTGTTTATAAGCGGGGTCAGTCGGATAATACAGAAAAAAGTCGGTGGCGTGGCTGTGCGCTTCTTCAAATTCCAAACGTTCGGTATCGGCGAGATGATAGCGGGTGGTTTGCATGAATAAGGCATTCTGTAAACCTTCACGGTGGGCGGCTTCAAATACGCCATAACCCAAACCCGTCGCGGTTTCTGCCATGCCTATCCATAAGGAACTGTCACCCGCACCGCTGTTTAATACCAAACGCGCCAAGGCACGATAAGACCAGCTCATCATTTTTGGCGTGACAGGGTAGTGTTTCGCTAACACTTTGCTGACTAATAAAAACTTGCGTTTGCTACTGACTCGCGCGGCAAAACCTAATAAACGATTCAGCGGTACGCGTCCTGCTTGCAGTTCAAGTTGTAGCGTGCCTGTTTCTAATTGAACAGTGACGGACTTAGTCATGCAGCACCACAGGCGTACCGATTTCAGTTACTCTGCGATTGTAATGAATAACCGCAGGTTCAACGGTTTCGCCTTTAAACGCTTGCAACGCCATCGCCGCTAAATTCGCACCTGCCAAACACGCCATACCGAAACCACCCGATGGACGCGGATTGATTTCTAACAAGCGCACACCATGTGCGCCTTCTTTAAATTGAATATTAAAGATGCCGTTTAATCGGTAATGGGCGGTTAAACGTTCGACCATGCCTTGAATATCAGGGTGGTTGTCGATAGTTTGTCCGTGTCCTGCTAACAGCGATTTTTTACGCTGCACGGCGCACAGTAATTCACCGTGTCGCCCTGCACAATCGACGCTCCATTCATGACCATTAAGGTGTTCCATGACGAGCAGTGTATCGAATTGTGGGGTGTTAAGCATTCCTTGGCGTAGTTCTTGTAGCGGTATTTGATATTCTACGCCGCTCAATAATTGGCTGATGCTGTCGCGGTGGGTGTCTAAAATACGAAAGCCTAAACCGAACACGGACACAGCGGGTTTAACACACAATTTTTCATGCTTGACAGATAATTGTTCCAACGCACTGTCAAATTCATCCCGATGATTAACGGCGACAAAATCCATGACTTGGGCGACATCACTGGGCAATTCGGTGTAAAACCGCGCTTTGTCATGCAATAAAGTCAGTGTGTCATAGTCGGCAACGGATAGCACTTTTGTGCCGATTGCTTCAAATAGCGCGTGATGCTCACTTGCTAATGCCGCTTCTTTGCCGACCCAAAATACGTCGATGTTATGTTCACGGCAAAACTCCACACACCAATGAATATAGTCTTCGCCTGTTAAATCCACAGGTTCAAGAGCGTGTTCATCGGCGGCTAAAAAGGCGGAAGCGTTTTCGTGGGTGTGGGTACAAATCAAAGTCACTTCGCCAGCAGGAAAAGACTGGCGAAGATTTCTGAATACCGCACTGATGGTGGAAAATGTTTTGTTAAACCAGATTCTCATTATGACCTTATAAGTGGGTAATAATTTGCGGCAATAACGATTCAATGGTACGACCAAAACCATTTTCACCGATGGCGTGCATTTTCCATTCATCGTTATGACGATAGAGTTTTGCCATAATTTGCGCACTGTGCGAACCTTTGCCGCTCAAGGTATAACGGGCGATTTCTTTATTATTGCTGCTATCAAGCATACGGCAATACGCGCTTTCGATGGTGTCAAATGTTTGCCCAGTAAACGAATTCACGGTAAATATCAGGGCTTTAACATTGCTAGGTACGCGGCTTAAATCAACGATAATTTGCTCATCATCGCCCTCACCTTCACCCGTGAGATTGTCACCTGTGTGAACGATGCTGCCATCTTTACTTTTTAACTGTCTGAACCATACGGTATCAATAATTTTATTGGTGTCATCGAACATGACACAGGAAGCATCCAAGTCAACCGAGCCGCCGCTACTACCAAACAAACCGCCCAACATTCCGCCTTTTTTGGCTACATCCCAACCCAAGCCCATTGTGACTTTGGTTAATGTGCCGCCTGCTTCTTTGGACAAGGAAATTTTTTGTCCTTTTTCTAAATTAAGAGCCATAACTGTATTCCTATGTGTATGATTAGATTATGTGTTTTTGTTTAGCCGCTTTCAGCCAGAGTGGAAATTCGTTTAATAAACGGTCATATAATTCTTGTTCACTGACGCTATTAAGATCATCCAAGGCGAAAAACCCGCAGTTATCGACAACCCGACCTGCCATCGTGTCGAGTTGTTCTAATACGCCGTAATTCCGTCCGCCAATACCGACAAACTGCCAAAAAATCGGCAAGCACGCCGCACTTGTTAATAAATCTTTTATTTCTTTATTGCGACTGACACCGCCATCACTGATAAAAATCACCAGCACGGGCAACAGTGTTTTTTGGTAAAGTTCAATGACTTGCTTAATAACTTTAGGCTCATTATTAATGCTCATCATGCCCCAATTACGCCAGCCGCCTTCGGTGCTATCAATAAAATCAGCGTAATTATTCAGCGTAGCAGGTGGCAATGCGATGGTATTGCTGGAAAATGCCCATACGTCTAACGCCGCGTCATCATCAAAATGCACTGCTAACGGTAATAACCGATTAATGACTTCTTGCACTTTGCCTGTTCGGTATTGGTTCATCATAGAACCAGAAGCATCCAGCACTAAACCGACTCGTGCGACCGTTTCTTGTAGCTGATATTTTTCTAATGAAACGGTGGCTTTTTTAGCCAGATCAATCAGTTTAGGCGCGGAGGCTAATTTTTTTTCTAGTGATAGTTTAGTGGTAACGGGAGCAGTTACGTCTTCGGCAACTTCACCGCCAAAATGCTGTACCAACGCCGCCATACCGCCATTAAATCCTTGCCCGACCGCTGAAAATCGCCATGTCCCGTCTTTGCGGTAAAGTTCACCGAGCATCACGGCTTTTTCATCTTGAAAATCAGCACCTGAAAAAGCAAACCGCGCCACTTCTTGCCCAGCAAGCAAAAAACGTAAATGACCGTTTTGTATTTGCCGCATGGATGTTGCGCCATCAATGGCGGCGGTAAATACCAGTTTGTCTATCTTGGTGGGAAGTTTGGCTAATTGGCAGGCAAAGCCCAGTGTGTCACCCGCAGGTGTTGATAATTCAATCGCACCGCACGGGGTTTTGGGTTGATTGAAAAAAGTCATGTAGGCATCGTCAGACAGTTTTTGCTGACTGTCTAAACCGAAGCAGGCGAAATCAACGACATCTTTGTTACCCGAAACACACAAGCCGATTTGAAAACAATCGGCTTGTGGCTGGTTCTGGAACAAGGAAGTCAACGCAACACGCTGTCCCTTGAGGATGTTCATCAGTGTGTTACTTAAACACTCACACCAAACGACGTTGCCAGCGGTGCTAGACCACCAGCAAAACCTTGACCGACGGCTTTGAATTTCCAGTCAGTGCCGACGCGATAAATTTCACCGAAAACCATTGCGGTTTCAGTAGATGCGTCTTCGCTCAAGTCATAACGAGCAATTTCCGCGCCGCCATCTTCGTTCACAATGCGAATATAAGCGTGTGACACTTGACCGAAATTTTGTCTGCGTGCGTCGGCATCGTGAATAGTGACAGCAAACACAATTTTGTCTAACTCGGCAGGGATAGTCGATAAGGTGACTTTAACCGCTTCGTCATCGCCTTCGCCCACACCTGTTTTATTGTCGCCTGTGTGTTCCACTGAACCACACGCTGATTTTGGTTGGTTGTAAAAAATAAAATCGCTGTCGGAACGCACTTTGCCATCCATTTTGACTAAAAATGCACTGGCATCTAGGTCAAACGCCGCGCCGTCTGTGGCTCTGGCATCCCAACCTAAACCAACGATAATTTTATTGAGTCCAGGGGCTTCTTTGCTTAAGTTTACGTTGCCGCCTTTACTGAGTGATATAGCCATAATAATCTCCTGATAAATGTTGATTGAATTAGATATTAATACCGTATTGTCGTGCTAAAGCGGCGAGACCACCTGAGTAGCCCTGCCCCACGGCTTTGAATTTCCATTCACCGCCATGTTTGTAAATTTCACCAAACACCATTGCCGTTTCGATAGAGGCATCTTCACTCAAATCGAAACGCGCCACTTCATTGCCGCTGTCTTTATTCACCACGCGGATAAACGCATTGGATACTTGTCCGAAGTTTTGCTTGCGACTTTCAGCATCGTGAATAGTGACGGTAAACACGACACGCTGAATATCGGCGGGGACTTTATCCAGTATCACGATGAGTGACTCGTCATCACCATCACCCGCACCTGTGCGGTTATCGCCCGTGTGTTCCACTGAGCCGCACGTTGATTTGGTTTGATTATAAAAAATAAAATCACTGTCGGAACGCACTTTGCCGTCTTCTTTGACCATAAACGCACTGGCATCAAGGTCAAAATCCGCGCCGTCGGTCGGCCTTGCATCCCAACCTAAACCAATGATTATATTTTTTAGCGTAGGATCAGTTTTAGTTAAACTGAGGTTGCCACCTTTGTTTAATGAAATACCCATAAATCAAATCTCCGTTAATACGGTTTACGTTAAGCTGACTCTTGGCTAAGAGACAGCGGATGAGGTGAGAACTACGCCACTTGGCATAATAAAGGCTGGTCGATATAGTAGCAGTTAAGCTAATGCTTGCCTAGCCATGCACCGTTTATGGGCAGCAACAAAAATTTAAGCCCACACTTCCTGTAGTGCCTGTTGAAATAGCTGATTCAGTGCGTTCATATCGGTCTCTGGTTTTTGCCGCGCTGCTCCCGTTTGCTCGAAACGGTGTAATTCTGCGTCGATAAAATCACTTAATACAGGAATGCGTTTTCCTATATGCAACTCGCCACCGCTACGTTTTTCTGTCAGTAAATAAGCAATCGCTTCATGCAATGCAGGTGATAAATCGGTATTCTGTACCAACGGGTCAAACTCGGTCGGCACTGCACCTAAACCACGCTCCAGCCAACGACACGCCAAGATAGGACGCAACACATAAAAATATTTTTTCAGCCACACTTCTTCGCCTTGTAAATAAGTACGATAGTTTTTTCGTGCCATGTGCAGATAATGATACAAACACGCCGAGGGTGAATAATGCGTGGCTAATAATTGGCGCATTTGTTCTGCCACCGTGGTGGTCTCCTGATAAATAATCGGCGACTGCAACCATTCCAACAACGGCGGATTCGATTTACTGAACAGTTTAAGAGCTTTGCGCAATTCCCAGCCGTTAATGTCCCACACGTCATCAATCGGCGTTTCAATCACATCCCGTCTATCTTCTAAATCAACGGTTAAATACCAATCGGCGGGATGAATATAAATAAAACGCACGTCATAATCGCTGTCATCGGAGGCAAAGCCCCACGCCCGACTGCCTGATTCACAGGCGAACAGAATTCTTACACCGAAGTCGGTTTCTATCGCGCTTAATCTGCGTTCAATTTCTGCGCGTATCGGTTTGGCTATGCTGTCATTGCTCATATTATTTTTTAGCCCGTTGTCGTCTGGCTTCTTTCGGATCATTATGTAACGGGCGATAGATTTCCACTCTATCACCTGTTTTAAGTAGCTGATGCAACTCACAGGCTTTGCCAAAAATACCCACAGCAGACAACTCAATCTCAGGGAATCGGGTTAATAAGCCAGAGGCGTTAATGGCTGTTTCAACAGTGCTGTTTTCAGGCAATTCAAGCGCGACAATTACCTGTTGTTCATCTGTCGCATAAGCCACTTCAATAGTACATGACTGCCAGTCCTCTAAAGGACTGGCAGTCATTAAACACGCATCTCCAATTAACTCAGGCATACACTTGTTTCGCGCGGGTTGTGAAAGAACTGACCATCGTGTTACAAATTTGATTAAACACTGCGCCAAATGCCAGATTAGCTAATACGCCCGACATTTCAAATTCTAGATCCAGCGAAATTTTACTGGCATCTTCGCGTAACGGCATAAAATTCCACACGCCTTCCAAGCGTGAAAATGGGCCATTGAGTAGCGAGATAGTCATGCGCCCGCCTTGGTCTATATAATTGCGCGTTGAAAACGTTTTATGAAATCCGCCTTTAGCAATTAATAATTCAGCTTCGACAAAATCGGCTTCACGTTTCAAAATGCGACTGCCACCGCACCACGGTAAAAATTGCGGGTAGGCTTCAACGTCACTCACTAAATCAAACATTTGTTGCGCGGAAAACTTCACCAAAGCACTTTTATGAATAACCGTTGACATTACAACACCCCGACAACGTGCAGGAAAATTAGAAATACACCCGCTGGGGCAACATAGCTGATTAACGCTTTCCAAATTACATACTGCGAATCAGGCAAAGCTAATTCTTGCACAGTGTGTTGTTGTTTCATCACCCAACCCGCAAAAATGGCAATCGCCAAACCGCCCGCAGGAAGCATGATATTAGCCGTCAAACCATCAATTAATTCAAACAGCGTGTGTCCGAATACATGAATATCTGCCCACCGATTAAAGGAAAATACCGTCACAAAACCCAATGCCCACGCCACTAAACCCGCTCTCACACAGGCTTGGTCGCGCGTCATGTCTTTGCTTTCTATCAACCACGCCACCGCAGGTTCAATCAAGGCAATCGAAGAAGTCAACGCCGCAACCACCAACATGAGAAAAAACAACACACCGAACAACCAGCCGCCTGTCATATTGCCAAAGGCAATCGGCAAGGTTTCAAACACCAAGCCCGGCCCTGAATCGGGATGCAAGCCATTGGCAAACACAATAGGAAAAATCGCAATCCCCGCTAATAAAGCAACAATAGTATCCGCACCCGCGACAATAATCGCCGATTTACCAATCGACACGTTTTTAGGCACATACGCGCCATAAATCATCATCGTACCCATACCCAAACCCAGACTGAAAAACGCCTGACCCATCGCCGTCAACACCACTTTGCTGGTAATCTTGCTGAAATCGGGGCTGAATAAAAAATGCAGACCTTGCTGATAACCGCTGGTAGTCATCGCATAACCGACCAATAAAAACATCATAATAAACAACACGGGCATCAACATCTGCACCGCTTTTTCCAGACCATTACGCACGCCTTTAGACACGATAACCATGGTTGCCAGCATAAAAAACGAATGCCAAAAAATCAGCCGTAGCGGACTGCTGATAAAATCATTAAACATTACTTCCGTTTTTTCTGCATTACTGCCAAAAAAATCGCCCATCACCGCTTTCAAGGTATAAGCCGAAGCCCAACCCGCAATCACACTGTAATACGATAAAATCAAAAACCCCGCAACCATGCCCATCCACGCCAGATACTGCCAACGAGAATCCGCGCCCGCTTCCTGCGTCAAGGTGCGCATGGTATCCACTGGATTTTGCTTGGCACGTCTGCCCAGCATGGTTTCCGCCATCATGATAGGAATACCCATCAACACCACACACGCCACATACACCATCACAAACGCACTACCGCCGTTTTCCCCCGCAATATACGGGAACTTCCAAATATTCCCCAGCCCCACCGCAGAACCAGTAGCCGCCAAAATAAATGCGAAACGGGATGACCATTCGCCGTGTAGTGATTGTTTGTCTATCATGAAGATGCCTTTTAAACTCACAGGGTTATTAATACTGCGTAAAATAACAAAAATAATCACTTTCGTCAGTTTTAAACGCTAATTTGAGAAGTGACAATAGATGCTTTCGCATGAAATGATGCGATACATACTATGCTTCATGCAATAACACCTTCCCCTAATCACTTATAACCCATGATAACCATTGAAACGCTCAGAAAAAACGCGACCCGATTTGCCAAAGATTTCGCCGATGCCAGTTATGAAATGGGGCAGGCGCAGAGCTTCATTATCGAATTATGCAAAGTATTTGATTTAGACTACATCCGCGCCGTGCGTTTTGAAGACCGCGTGAAAAAAGCCAAAGGCAAAGGGCGGATTGATGCGTTT